>USCN01000200.1 GCA_900553165.1 uncultured Collinsella sp. | reverse complement strand
GAGCCGGTCGGTCGTAAAGGGAATCTTTTTGAACTCCGGCTCGATGGCGCCGCCGTCACGGATGAAGGCCAGGTCAATGTCCTCGTGCAGGAGCATGCGCTTGAGTGTGTCGCCCTCGCCCTCGATGAGCTCGACAGAATATGAGGGGTTCGCCTGCTGAAAATCGATGACGGCGTCCGTGATCCCATAAGGGGCCATAATGGGGATAGAACCGACGGTGAGGTGCTCGAGCGGCTCACCTGCGCCTATTTGAATGGCGGCAAGATAGCGGTGCTGAAGCGTCGCAATTTTTTGCGCATAGGGGAGGAGCGCTTCACCTTGCGCGGTGAGTGTTACGTGGCGCTGGCTTCGATCGATGAGCTTGCAGCCGAGTTCGTGCTCCATTGCCATGATGTGCTTGGAGAGGGTTGATTGCGACATGAAAAGCAGTTCCGCCGCATCAAGAAACGTGCGTGACTGCGCTAAGATGGCGAATTCGCCAAAGCGGCTGATATCCATAGGGAGGCCTCCGGTACCCTCATTTTGGCAGGTGGCCTAAACCACGACGCCATTGCAGTGGTCGATTTCGTGCTGGATGATCTCGGCGGTGTAGCCCGAGAAGTTTTTGATGCGGTGGACGAAGTTCTCGTCCAAATACTCAACCTTAATGCGGCGATAGCGGGTACAGGGACGCTCGCCGATCAGCGAGAGACATCCTTCGCTCGTCTGATAGGCATTGACCTGCTCAAGAATTTGAGGGTTGTACATCAGGAGTGTCCTGTTGCCGTCCTTTACGCAGATGATGCGTTTGCGCACGCCGATCATGTTGGCGGCGAGGCCCACGCACTCGCGCTCATGCTCGTGGAGCGTATCCAGGAGATCCTGCCCGGTCGCGGCATCGTCGGGTCCCGCGTCTTCGGAAGGCAGACGCAAAAAGAACTCGGATTTCATGATGGGCTTAATCATGGCGGGCTCCTCATGTCTTATGCTTTCGTGGACTTTTAATAATAGCGCGGAAGGAAAGCTGTGCGTCCGCGTTACAATCTTTCGACGTTGGACCATGTTGTCAGACTCGTCGAGTACGGCGTCTGGCGTAAGTCTAGGGCTCATTTTTCGCCCTGGACTGTTCCTCTGGGGCGATGCGACTGTCGTTCCAAGAGGAAGGAAATGCATGGGGAGCAAATCTCAGCAACAAGTTCAAGTAGCGCCATCGGCCACTGCGGCGATTCTCGTCGTAATGTATATTGCAGCCTTTGTTGCCGCGTTTAACGAGAACATCATTAACGTGGCGTTGCACGACATTATGGCGGCCTTTTCGGTGAGTGCCACCACGGCGCAGTGGCTCGTTTCGGGCTACATGATCGTGACGTCGATCTTTACGGCCATCATGGCCTTCCTGTCCGGCCGTTTCTCGACGCGCAAGCTGCTGTTTTTCGCATGCGGATGCATGGTCGCCGGCGAAGTCCTGTGCCTGTTCGCTCCGTCATTTAGCGTTTTGCTGCCAAGCCGTATTTTGCAGGCTGCGGGATCGGGCATCTTGTTCCCGCTCATGATGAACGTGGTGCTGTCTTGCGCTCCGCGCGAGAAGCTCGGTCTGTATCTGAGCCTGGGCGGAGCCTGCATTACGCTGGGGCCGGCGTTTGGACCCGTGATCAGCGGTCTTATGTGCACGTTGTTTGGCTGGAGGGCGGTGTTCGTAGTGCCGCTGGTGGGCGGCATTGTGGTCGCTGCGGCGGGCGTAAAGCTTGTTCAGAATGTCGGAGAGCGTTCGAACGCCACGCTTGATATTCTGTCGGTTGTTTTGCTCGCCGCCGGTATTACGGCATTTGTGTATTCCGTAGGCGAGTTCTCGACCAATCTGATTGCCGGTATCGTGACGCTTTTCGCCGCCATTGTGCTGCTCGGCCTGTTTGCGGCCCGCCAGCTCAAGCTCGAGCATCCGGTGCTTAACGTGCGTCCCATGGCGAGCGTTCGTTTTTGGCCTGCGTGTCTGCTTGTGGTGGTGTCGATGATGACGACGTTCTCGATGAGCGTTTTGTTGCCGCTCTATTTTGAGGGCGCATACGGCATGACCGCACTTGTTGCGGGCTTGTTCATTTTGCCGGCGATTGCCTGCAACGCCGTGACCTCGATTGTGGGCGGACGCGTGATGGACGCCCGTGGCGCATGGCCGCTGCTGCCGGTCGGCTTTGCCCTGATTGCCGTGGGGCAGACTGCCATCTCGATGACGGCGGCAAGCATGAACATCGGCGTCGTCGTGGCGCTGACCGTTGTGGTGTATGCCGGAGTCGGTTTGGTGCTGAGCCCCTCGCAAACGGCCGGCTTGGAGACGCTGCCTGCCGCTGAGCATCCTCACGGAACGGCATTGCTTAACACGTGGAATATGATTGCCGCGTCGTTTGGCCCGTCGCTGTTTATCGGTCTGCTCTCGAGTTCTGCGGCGACCGCCGGCGCGGCTGGCGCTGCGACCGAAGTTGCCCAGGCGATTGGATTTGCAGCTGCCGTGCGTGTGGCGGCTGTAATTGCCGTGGTCGGGTTCGTGGCGTCGCTGGTGTACGCTCGTCGCGAGTCGCACATGTCGCATTAATGTGTGCACATAGATTCTGCAGCTAGATTGGATGGCGACACCATAAACTAATGCACGTTTTGCCGAGAGGCATGAATGTTTAAAGCGCAAAGAGTGCGCGACGGGCCCCGCGAATGGGGCGATGATGCCCGAGAGGGCCAAGAAGGAGTCTCATGTCTGAGAACGAAGAGATCATGAACGAGACCGAGAACGAGACCATGGCTGCCGAGGTCGAGGCAGTCGAGACCGTGGAGACCGAAGCTGCCGAGGTTGAGGCTGCTGACGAGGTTTCCGCCGAGGAGGAGGCCGAGGTTGTCAAGGCCGCCGTTGATTACGATGACGAAGAGCTGATGGACAAGATGCAGAAGGCCGCCCGCCTGCTGCGTAGCCGTCGCTTTGCTATTTCCAAGGAGGAGGAGGCCAAGGCCGAGCGCATGGCGAACATCGAGCGCGCCATCAAGCTTCTTGACCTCAAGCCCAAGATGGAGCAGAAGGAAATGTCCGACCTGCTGGGCATGCGCCTCCGTGAGCTCGATGGCCTGATGGCCGAGGCCGAGGCCGCCGATCTGGTCGGCCGTATCGACGACGCCGAGGGCGATATGCGCAAGATCGTCGTCTT
>USCN01000199.1 GCA_900553165.1 uncultured Collinsella sp. | reverse complement strand
TACTCGGGGTGGAACAGCTGCAGCGCGACCTTGGCGCCGTGCTTGTGAACGGCGTCGGCCAGCGCCTTAAACGTGGGGATCTGGGCGTCGGTCGCTAACTTGGGCGTGGGGCTTGCGGTCATAACAGGAGCAACGTCGCCGATGACGATGTAGCTCACGCCGCCACGGGCCAGGCGCTCGTAAAAAGCCAGGCTGCGCTCGCCAATGGAACCGTCGCGCTCCTCGTAGCCGGTGGTCAGCGGCGGGAACATAATGCGGTTTTTAAGCTCAAGGGGGCCAACCGTAATGGGCTGGAGCAGTTTGGATGCGGGTGCGGTCATGGACATTCCTCTCTTGTAGGCGCGGCGGCGATGTTGCCGCGTAGTTGTTTAGAGGATATGGCATGGGAGCACAGTGGCGCAACGGAAATCGGCAGACAGCAGGTAGCGGCAGGGGGGCGGCCCGTCGGTTTGTCTCAATCCGTAACAGTTAGGCCCGCTTTTGACCCCTACCCGTTACAGATTGAGATTTTGTTTGAGATTTGCCGAGGGACTATATCCACGCGTCATCGAAGCCACTGCGACAGAAGTGCGACATTACTGCGACAGAGGTGCGACATTACTGCGACAGAGGTGCGACATTACTGCGACAGAGGTGCGAAATAGATCGACCACCTTACCTTATCGTGTAGAACTGTTTTGGGTCGTTATGGGATGAGCCGTGCCATTCGAGCAGCCCGTCTTCCTCAATTAACTTACCAAGCACCCGGCTTGCTGTGCGGCGATTTCTCCCGATGTGCGCTGCAAGCTCCCTTGCTGTCACCCTTCCGTTCGCAAAGGCCAACCTGACGGCGGCGAGCTCATACTCCCCCAATGAGGCGATCACCTCCGGTGATACCTTGTCCTCGAGAGCCTCGCTTCTCCTTACGGTTCTGGCAACGATATTGTTCTCAAGCGTTAGCTGAACCCTTGCCCCATCAGGTTCCGTGTAGACCGGATCATTGAGCAGAGAGTTTTGCATCTCGGTATAAATGCGCTTGACGCCCTCGTTTAGTTCCCGAACCCAACCAAATTCAACCAGCGTGCGCGCGATGCGTGGGTTGCGCGAGTAACGAGTGGTCCTCATGTTGTCGAGCGTCACGATATTGGGAAGCGCGCCTGGACTGATGATTTCCAAACGGTCGTCGAACATCGAGACCCGGATGTAGTCGCCGCGGAACGAGTAGTCGCGATGTGTCACCGCGTTGACCAAGCCCTCGAACCAGGCGAACTCAGGATACTCAGGCACGGTCTGGAATTTCCCGTCGGGCCCCAGGAACTGAAATTCGCGGAGCATGCTCGAGATGAGTTCGCAGGCGTCTTGGATCACCTTAGGCAGCGGCCCACAGAAGCTTCGTTCTTTCGTGATGTTGAGACGCTCGCCCGTCTCCATTTTGACGCCGTCGTAGCGCAGGACACGGACTCGCGCCTGTGGCATCATCGCGGACGGATCCAGCGCGAATAGCAGGGCTCCAGCAACGGTCAGCTTTCCGTCACGCATAAAACGACGACTTCTAAGGACCTGCTCGTCGGAAACTTCGGTTCCAAGAATCCCTTTGTAGCGATCAAGCACTTCATGGTCCACGTCATCTAGGGAGGAATCCTCAACAAGCTCGTCCTCGAAGATTCTCTGCCCCTTATCGTACTCGAGGGCAAATACCTGTTCGCGGCTGAGCCTCACGCTCTTGTCGTCCTGCCGCAAGAAAACCTCGCCGTCGCTCACGCGAGCAACAGAGTGGTTGGTCGAGGCATCGATGTCCAAAACGAGAACGAAGTCCTCCTCGCCCGAAGAATTGACCACGGGGATTCGGTCTTTGCGGACAATAGGGGTTGGCGTGCAAGTCGTGAGCGCAGCGCGCTCGAATTTCTCAATGTCGCGCGCGCCGTTACGCTTGAAGCCCGTTACCTCACCATTATCCTCGATACCGATAACGAGCTTGCCTCCCGCCGAGTTGGCGAATGCACTAATATGCTTCGCAATCTCCTTGTCATCCTTGCGGGCGCTCTTTCGATCGAAGTACTGATTCTCCCTGAGAGTGGAAAATAGAATCACATCGTTTGTCGCAATGGGTTGCTGCATTGCCGCCTCCTTACATGGCTCCATAAAGAAGTGTAAGTCAAAGGCATCGTATAGACGGCCCCTACATAGCGGCCCCTTTATTGTTTTTAAGACGTCACTGTTTCTAGTTAAGGATCGTTAAGGGTCGTCGCAGCTCCTTCCAATTGGAGTCTATCAATCGACAAGTCAATCCATCCGGCCCGTGATTATCGATAGCCCGTCCGCCTCACATAATAAAAAGAGTCAAGATTCACTCATAAAGGAGAGCAACAACAAAATCTCAATCTGTAACAACAACTCGGCAAAATCCGTCCCTCGTGTTACAGATTTAGACAAACGGGACCCAACCCACCGGTATATCTCGATCTGTAACACCTGGCCGCCCAAATCGGGTCTAGATGTTACAGATCGAGATTTTGTTTGAGATGTTGGGAATTGGGCTGAGAGAACAGTCCCGGAATAACAAAAAAGCTCGCCGGCTAGGCCGACGAGCTGCAAGTTCTTGGTCGCGGGGGCAGGATTTGAACCTACGACCTCCGGGTTATGAGCCCGGCGAGCTACCAGACTGCTCCACCCCGCAATGTCTGGGCGCCTCATGTGCGCAAGAAAGAATATTACGTGGGAGTTCGGTAAACGGCAAGGAAAATCTCGTAGAGCATAATTCCTTCATATTTAAAACCCCTCAGCCCATATCGCCGTGAACGAACCGCAGCCGAGCGCCGCCGACGGCACGTATACAATGGTGCGCGTCCTTTTACACCGACACCGGGAGTAGACATGCTGCTCGCTATCGATATGGGAAACACGCAGACGGCCATGGGCCTGTTTGACGGAGATGAGCTGGTGCAGTCGTGGCGCATGCCCACCGACCGCTCCTATACCGCCGACGAGATCCATGTGCGCCTGATGGGCTTCTTTAAGATGCACGACCTCTCGCTCGACGCGGTCGACGCGATCGCCTTCGCCGGCGTGGTGCCGCAGCTCTCGCGCGAGTGGCACACTGTGGCCGACCGCATCGCGGCAGACGCCATCGTTATCGGGCCGCAGACGGCCGCGGTGACCAAACTGCGCGCGGCGCGCCCCCAGGCCGTAGGTGCCGACCGC
>USCN01000198.1 GCA_900553165.1 uncultured Collinsella sp. | reverse complement strand
GAGCACGCGAAATTCACAGCGGTCAGGCCCGTCCCCTAAGGGCCTGAGGTGCTCAAGATTGGGAGCGACAAGCCCGACGAAGCGTACTTAGGTACGCGAGGAGGGTTGGAGCCCCAAGGTTGAGCGCCTCAGTGCCCTTAGGACAGGTCCTCACCATTCGTTTCAATGACATGCTTGTACCAGTCGAAGCTCTTCTTTTTGGAACGCTTGAGGGTACCGTTGCCCGCATCGTCGCGATCGACATAGATAAAGCCGTAGCGCTTGGACATCTCGCCCGTGCCGGCAGACACCAGGTCGATCGGGCCCCAGGTGGTGTAGCCCAGCAGGTCAACGCCGTCCTCGGTCACCGCGTCGCGCATGGTCTGGATGTGCTGGCGCAGGTAGTCGATACGGTAGTCGTCGTTGATGGAACCATCCTCCTCGACAACATCCTTGGCACCCAGACCGTTCTCGACCACAAACAGCGGCTTCTGATAACGGTCGTACAGGTCGTTAAGGGTGATGCGGAAGCCCAGCGGATCGATGGCCCAGCCCCACTGGCTCTCCTGCAGGTAGGGGTTCTTGGCGCCGGAGAAGGCGTTGCCCTGGGTGCGCTCGACATCGGGGTTATCGGCACCGGCGGAGCAACGGGTGCTGTAATAGCTAAAGCTGATGAAATCAACGGTGTTGGCGGCCAGGATCTCGCGGTCCTCGTCCGTCATGCCCACATCGATGCCTAGACGCTCGAGCTTCTTGACGGCATAGGCCGGGTAGTAGCCGCGGCTCTGGACGTCAACGAAGAAGTAATTGTCCTGGTTGTCGAGCTGCGCCTGGCGCACATCGCCCGGACGGCAGCTGTAGGGATAGTAGCTACCTGCGGCAAGCATGCAGCCGATCTTGATCTCGGGGTCGATCTCGTGGGCGATCTTGGTTGCCCAAGCGCTGGCGACGAGCTCGTTGTGGGCGGCCAGGTACTCGACAGCCTCCTTGTTCTCGCCCTCCTCAAAGACCAGACCGGCACCCATAAACGGCAGGTGCAAGATCATATTGATCTCGTTGAAGGTGAGCCAATACTTCACCAGGCCCTTGTAGCGGGTGAAGATCGTGGTCGCGAGATTCTTGTAGAAGTCGATGAGTTTGCGGTTGCGCCAGCCGCCATACTCCTTGATGAGGTGAATCGGGCAGTCGAAGTGCGTGATGGTCACGAGCGGCTCGATACCGTGCGCCTGGCACTCGCGGAACACGTCCTCGTAGAAGGCCAAGCCGGCCTCGTTGGGCTCGGTCTCGTCACCGTTGGGGAAGATACGGGTCCATGCCAGGCTCATGCGGAAGGTCTTAAAGCCCATCTCGGCAAAGAGGGCGATGTCCTCCTTGTAGTGGTGATAGAAATCGATGCCGGTCTGCGCGGGATAGTAATAGCCGTCCTCGAAGTCGAGCATCTTGCGCTGGCCGGAGACCACCGCATAGCGCTCGGGGCCGTGCGGTGCCACGTCCACGTTGGCCAGGCCGCGGCCGTCCACGTTGTAGGCGCCCTCGCACTGGTTGGCGGCCGTCGCGCCGCCCCACAGGAAGTCTTTACGGAAAGCCATACATCAATCCTTTCGCACGCTGTTGTCATAGGCTCAGTATCCCTGCAAACAACGCGTCGCTCAACGGCAATGGAACAGGCAGATACTTCTTTTCGCGCGCAGGTGCCCGGCAACCGCCCCGTCTGACACTTTTTGATACCCGCCTGCCCAAGCCACCACAACGGGGACAGTCACCTTTGTGGTAGATTGGGCCCGGTTTGTCTCGATCTGTAACAGCTAGGCCGTCAAAATCGGGCTTGGTGTTACAGATCGAGATCTTTCGGCCTGTCCCTGCAGTTTGTCTAAATCTGTAACAGGCAGAGACGATTTAGCCCGCTAGATGTTACAGATTGAGACGGAAGATTCTAGTCGCAGGCGATGTCGAGGTTTCTGTCGATGAGGCCTACATAACCGCCTTCGCTCAGCAACTCATTTGACTGAATAGGAAAAAAAGGAAAAAATAGGAAAAAAAGGAAAGGAGACTTATGACTGAAACCATCTTCTCCCCCTCATTTGGAAATCGCCCGTCCTATCTGGTGGGACGCGGGAGCGTGATTTCGACATTCATCTCCGGCCTTGAGCAGGAGCCGGGCAATCGAGACCGAGCCATGCTCATGCTCGGCCAGCGAGGCAGCGGCAAAACGGTTCTGTTGTGGGAACTTGCCGATCGCGCCCGCAAGCTCGGCTTTGTTGTCGCCACGCCCACCGTAGCCTCCGAGGACATGCTCGAGCGTATTGTTGAGAAGATCCAAGAAGCGGGCGAACCCTACGTCAACAAACGCCGCCTTCCCAAACTCACGAGCGGCAGTCTAAGTGTTTTTGGGTTCTCGGCAGGCCTCGAGTTCACACGAGACGTGCAGGAGACCAAGAGCTTTCAGTTCAAACTCACACAGCTCGCGCGTAAACTGACGGAGCAGGGGCACGGCATCCTCATCCTCATCGACGAACTCCAAGCAAATTCACCCGAGATCAGACAGCTCGTCACCGCCTATCAAGAGCTGGTCGGCGAACGGCTCAACGTCGCGCTCGTCATGGCGGGCCTCCCGGGAGCAGTCTCCGCGACACTCAACGACCGCGTACTGACATTTCTCAACCGCGCACGCAAAGTCACGCTCGAACCGCTTTCAGTCGGAGATGTCGATGCATATTATCAGCGGGCTTTCGAAGAGCTCGACCTTGATATTCCAGGCGATCTTCGCCTCCGTGCCGCTCGTGCAACCCAAGGATCGCCCTATATGCTACAGCTCATCGGCTACAACATCGCCAATCGCTGCCAGGCAGGAGAATACGTAACGCCAGAGCAAGTCGACGGAGCTATCGAAGCGTCAAAGGCCGATTTCGAAAACGATGTTTGTGAAACGACGCTCGCCGCGCTATCGGACCAAGACGTCGCGTTTCTCGACGCAATGACTGATGACAAAGACGGCGTGTCGCGCATCTCCAATGTGGCCGAGCGCATGTCAGTCACACCCGACTATGCGCAAAAGTATCGCCGACGCCTCATCGACGCCGGCGTTATCGAACAGGCACGCCGCGGTTACGTGCGTTTCGCTGTTCCATATATGGCTGACTATCTGCGCAGCCAGCTCTAGACAGCCACCACAATGGGGACAGGCACCTTTGTGGTGGCTGGGG
>USCN01000197.1 GCA_900553165.1 uncultured Collinsella sp. | reverse complement strand
ACCGTGGTAGGCGAGCGCGGCAGCCGTCTTTCGGGCGGACAGAAGCAGCGCGTTGCCATCGCGCGCGTGTTTCTCAAGAATCCCAAGATCCTTATTTTGGATGAGGCGACGAGTGCTTTGGATAACGAGAGCGAGGAGGCGGTGCAGGAGTCGCTCGAAGAGCTGGCACGCGGCCGCACCACGATTATCATTGCCCACCGTCTTTCGACCATTAAGCACGCCGATGAGATTGCGACCGTTGAGCATGGTCGCGTTGTGGAGCGTGGCACGCACGAGGAGCTTCTCGCCCGTGGCGGCACCTATGCCCGTTACTATCGAATGCAGTTCGAAGGTGCGCGTGCGCACGAGCTCGACTGATTGATATGACAGGAAGTTTATGGCTGACAAGAACCCTTTGACTCCGGAAGAAGTGACGGAGTTATTCTCCGAAATCGATGCATCCGGCGTCTTGGATCCCACGCTTGCCAAAAAGCGAACCGAGCGCATGCGTGAGAAGGAGGCTGCGTCCAAGCGCGGTGACAAAGCGGCGCTAGCGCAGCTGCGCAGTGAGGACCGCGCGAGCCAGGCAAAACATATCGACCCGCTGTCCGAGGACGATCCTTCGGGCTCGCAGGTGAGCCATACCATTACGAAGACCGCGATGGCCGTGGTCATCGGTATTTTGGTGCTGATCGTGGGCATGCAGATTGGCTACGGCGTGATGCGTCGTCTGAACACCGCCAACCTGTCCGAGAGCGTTTCGGTCGATACCGTTTCGACCGCGCTCAAGGGTGGACTTGAATGGGGCAACGGCTTTACGCAGTTCCCGCTCGACTTTACCGTCGATGAAGCCGATGAACGCACGGGCACGGTCGAGGTGACGGTGTTGGACACATCGTCTGCCAACGAGCTCGAGCTGCTGTCCAACGGGCAGATTCAGGCCGCGGCGCTTGCGACCAACGCGTTGCTCAACGATAAGATCGACCGCGTGGTGTATAACGTTCACGCCTATATCGACGAGGATAGCAACATTCAGCACGATTCCTTCTTTGGCATGTTCCCCGCGCGCGGCCACCAGAGCGCCATTTTGACGTTCGTGTGGACCAAGAGCTCATCCAACGCCACGAGTATCGACTGGAAGATGCGCATCGTGAGTATGGATGACACCATCGCCGAACGCATTCAGAAGCAGGTGAACTCGGTGTCGTCGTTGATTGAGGACCCGGTGGTTAGCCAGACCAAGATTGACGAGGAAAAGGCCGAACGTGACCTGGAGCATCGTCTGCATGGCCGCGAGATTTTCCGCGGTGGCAAGCCCGATCGCTCACCATCCGATTTGCTGGAGCAGGACAAGAAAAAATAAGACGCCATCATCCCGCGTGAGCCACAAGCCCCGCGGGATGATTTTTAATCCCCGTCCCAGAGAAATCATTATGCATAGAAAGTCATAATTATCATTTCGTAAACATTTCGATGAAATTAACGCCATGAGGCATGCTTGCGGTTACAATACCGCGAGGCCTAACTACACACCTTTAAGCCGGTCCTGTGAGACCGGGAAGGAGAATTATGGCGAACAACCATACCGCGGGCGCTGCCGCCCGCACCTTCGCGCCCAGCGAGCTTTGCCAGCGTATGCTGGCCAAAACCAGCAAGGGCACCTGCGGTCCCTGCATCCTGTATCTTGAGGATGGGACCATTTTTTATGGACGTGCATGCGGCGCCGAGGGCACCGCGACCGGCGAAGTCTGCTTCAACACCTCGCTCGAGGGCTACTTTGAGGTCATGACCGACCCGAGTTATGCCGGCCAAATCGTAACCATGACCTATCCGCAGATCGGCAACTACGGTATCGACGAGACCGACGTCCAGTCGGCCTTCCCCGGCGACGCCGTGCGCCCTGCGAGCGCTCCGGCTATGCGTGGCATGATCGTTCGCGACATGTGCGCCACGCCTTCTAACTGGCGTTCGGCCGTCAGCGTGCCGGAGTATCTGCGCGCCCACGGCATCGTCGCTATCGAGGGCGTCGACACCCGCGCTCTAGTGCGCCATCTGCGCGACAATGGTTCCAAGATGGGCATTATCTCGACCGAGATCTTCGACGTCGACGAGCTTGCCGGGCGTCTGGCCGCAGCGCCCACGCTGGTAGGCGAGAACCTGGTGAAGACCGTAAGTTGCCCCGCGCCTCACGAGTTTGTGGCCGCCGACCTGCCTGCCACGCATGACTTTGCACTTGCGGTTGCCGCTCCTGCCCGTCACAAAGTGGTCGCCTACGACTGCGGTGTGAAGCGCGGCATTCTGGAGGGCCTGGTCCGCGCCGGCTGCGACCTTACCGTCGTGCCGTGGGATACACCCGCGAGTGAGGTGCTCGACATGAATCCCGACGGCGTCTTTTTGTCCAATGGCCCCGGCGACCCCGATGCCGTGGTGGAGACCTACGAGCAGGTGCAGCAGCTGATCGGCAAGGTGCCGGTCTTTGGCATTTGTCTTGGTCACCAGATGATCAGCCTGGCCTGCGGCGCCCAGATGGAAAAGCTTAAGTTCGGTCACCGCGGTGGCAACCAGCCGGTCATGAACCTGGTAAGCCGTCGCGTGGAGATCACCGCGCAAAACCATGGCTTTGGCCTGCTGTTCCCCAGCTTGGGCAAGCTTGTCCCCGAGCTTTCCGGCGGCGAGACCGAGCATGCGGCCGATGGAGATCTGCGCGTCTGGGTGCGCCGCGGAATCGCGCCGGTCGTGATGAACGAGCGCTTTGGCCGCATTCGCCTAACACATGTGAACCTCAACGACGGCACCGCCGAGGGTATCCAGCTGCTCGACGCCCCGTGCTTCTCGGTCCAGTACCACCCCGAGGCTTCGCCTGGCCCCACCGATGCCCACTATCTCTTTACCGCCTTTACGCGACTCATGGACGGCGAGGAGAACTACCTGGACATCGACACCGCGAAGGACCGCCTCGCCGGCTGGAATTTTGCCGAGACCGCCGCGACCGAGACCGAGGAGAACTAACATGCCGAAACGTACTGACATCAAGCGCATCCTTGTCATTGGTTCGGGCCCCATCGTTATTGGCCAGGCATGTGAGTTCGACTACTCCGGCGCCCAGGCCTGCAAGGTGCTCAAGGAGGATGGCTTTGAGGTCATCCTGGTCAACTCCAACCCGGCGACCATCATGACCGACCCGGGTCTTGCCGACCGCACCTATGTCGA
>USCN01000196.1 GCA_900553165.1 uncultured Collinsella sp. | reverse complement strand
CATGCCCGCACGCGGCCGAGGCGCTCTACTTCCAAACCGAGTTTCCCGATGGCGTCTATGCCCGCGTCAACGTAGGTCCGGGCTCCACCGATGAGCTTGTCCTTGCCCTGTCCGAGGCGACGCCGGTGCTGCAGGAGGGCCTAGGCGCGCCCGACAACGCCAGCTTTGCCGCCTGGGTCGCCACCAACGACATCGTGCGCTCCCAGATCGACGAACGAATCCTGCGCGCGGCCGAACAGGGATTGCCGTTTAAGGGAGGAGACCTCTAATGGATCCGAGCGTCTACATCCCCGCCTATCTGGAGCGCACCTATCTGGCATCGCACCCCGAACTCACCGATGCAGCACGCGAGCTTGTCCATAACGACATCAGCGCAAACCCTCAAAAGTATGCGCAGACCGAGCATGCCCAAGCGCTGCTGTCCTATGCCGGCGTTCATCGTCATTTGCTTGACGAGCTTCGCCGCATCGAGGACATGGGCAGCGACGAGGAGTTTGAGCAGACGCGCAACCGCCTGTTCGACGACATGCGCGATGAGCTGCTCAAGATTGTTCGCGTCGATGCGCATGTCCTCGATGCCCAGCTGCTCGCCATCATCCTGGCCGACACGCCCGTCGATGCCTGCCTGGGCGACTTGATGAAGCTCGAGACGAGTACGGCCGACTACCTGCAACAGAGCGTGCCCGGGTTTGATATGGAGGCCCCGCACTACTGGGCCAATAATGTTTTGGCCGACGGTGTCACCGCAGCAGACCTTACCGTGAGCGAGCCGGCGCTTATCGGCTGGCTTCACACGCTCGAGGCCATCTCGCAGCTGTGCATGGCGAGCGCTCGTTACCGCGCCGCCGCAAACTATTCTCGCCGTGTCCTTAAGGCGGAGGGTTATCCCACCCGGGCCGCCGGCACCGTGTTGCTTGCCCTCGCCCGCTTGGAAGACCAGGACGGTTTTTTTGCCCTGGCACATCAGCTCGAGGAACAGATGGGGGCAGACGCACTCGAGAACTCCCCCTGGTACCTGCTCGCCCGCACGATTCTGCTGTTCAAAACAAACAAGATGCGCCCGGCGACGCGCGCGCTGCGTGAGTTCGCTAACCGGTGCGAGGGCGGCGCGTTCTTCTTGCTGAACCCCATGTACCAGACGCCGTATCTTCCCTGCCGACCCGAGCCGCGCGACCCCTGGGACCTCTCGCACCAGGCGGTTTGGGAAGCCGACGGCATTATCTCGGACACCCCCGACTTTGCCCCCTGGGCCAACGCCTGCGAAGACGTATCGCAACTTGCCCAGGAATTTGCGCGCCGCTACGGCTTTTAGCGACGCGATCGCCCCGACCATGTCATCTATGTTAGGAACGGCTTCATGAACCTCCGCTCATCTCTCGCCTGCACCTCGAGCGATATCGCCCGCTGGGGACTGCGTTCTGTCCTCAAACGCCAGGGTGGCGTGCTTCCCGGCCGCATCGCCATGAAGATCGACCCCGAGCTGCTAAGCGACCTCGCGAGCCTGGTCGACCACAGTGTGGTGATCACCGGTACTAATGGCAAGACCACCACATCCAACCTCATCGCCGACGCAGTTGCTGCCAGCGGTGCTACCGTGGTGTGCAACCGTGCCGGCAACAATATGGAGCCTGGTGTGGTGGGTGCCCTGCTCGAGGCCCGCGGCGGCCTTAAGCACACCAGCAGCGGCAAGCGCGTGGGCGTCTTTGAGTGCGACGAGCTCTACACCGTACGCGTTCTGCCCAAGCTCAAGCCGACGTACTTTGTGCTGCTCAACCTGTTCCGCGACCAGCTGGACCGTTACGGCGAGATCGACCACACCCAGGACGTCATCGCCCACGCGCTGGAGCTTTCACCGGCAACGACGCTCATCTACAACGCAGACGACCCGCTGTGTGCCGCAATCGCCGCGCGCGTTCCCAATGCAAGCATCGCCTTTGGCATCGACGGCGCCACCAACACCGAATCCGACCGCATTAGCGACTCGCGTTTTTGCTCACAGTGCAACGCGCCGTTGGAGTACGACTATGTGCAGTACGGACAGCTTGGCGCATACCATTGCCCCTCGTGCGGCTGGGCCCGCCCTGGGCTTGTCCGTCGCGTGACGGGCGTGGAGCTCGGCTGCGACGGCTACGGCTTTGACCTGGTCTTTGGGTCTGCGCCCGACGCGGCTGCCGTACACATCACCACACGCTACAACGGCCTATATATGGTCTACAACGTAGCCGCAGCCTTCTTCGCCGCCCACGAGCTGGGCGTGGACGCGGCGCATCTGCAGCCCACGCTCGACGCCTACGTGCCAGCAGGTGGTCGCATGGGCCGTTGGAATATCGCCGGCCGAACCGTCGAGGCCAACCTGGCCAAGAATCCCGTGGGTTTCGATCGCCAGATTCAGTCCATTAAAACGGCAGGCGGCAGACTCTGCGCCTTCTTCCTCAACGACAACGATGCCGACGGCCACGATGTATCGTGGATCTACGACGTCGACTTTGAGCGCATCGCCGACACAACGGGACTTGTCGCCTTTGCCGGCGGCACGCGCGCGCACGACATGCAGGTGCGCCTCAAGTACGCCGGCATCGATGCCGCCATCATCTCGAATATCGAGCAGGCGATCGGCGCCGTGGCAGACGAGGAGGCTGGCGACACTTTCTATGCCGTCGCCAACTACACGGCCTTTCCGCCGCTGGTCAAGGAGCTCGATGGGCTCAAAGACACCGATGCGGCTACGGTTGCCGCCCACGCTGCAACGTGCGCCGATGGCAGCGCCGTTCCCGTCGGCGTCGCGCCGGTCGAGCTCTCGCGCCCGCTGCGCATCGTCTACCTGTATCCCGATGCCCTCAACCTCTATGGCGACGGCGGCAATGTCATCGCCCTCGAGCGCCGCTGCGCCTGGCGCGGCATCCCCGTTCGCGTGGACGAGGTCCGCATGGGCGAGTCGCTCGATCTGCATGATGCCGATATCGTCATGATGGGCGGCGGCTCTGATCGCGACCAGCTGGCCGTGGCGCACGAGCTGCTCGCTCAAAAAGACAAGGTTGCGGCCTATGTTGAGGACGGCGGCACACTGCTTGCCATCTGTGGCAGCTATCAGCTGCTCGGTCGTTCGTACTATATGGGCGATGATCGCATTGAGGGTCTGGGGGTCATTGCCGCCGAAACCGTACGCGGCTCCGACCGCCTGATCGGCAACGT
>USCN01000195.1 GCA_900553165.1 uncultured Collinsella sp. | reverse complement strand
CGCCAGCGACCGCCGCACGCATATGGTGCTCGAGACCAACCGCATGCTGCAGCGGTGCGCCGATCAGCATCAGATTGTCCATGCCATGGCCACGCAGCTGGCGCGTCTTTCGGGCTGTCCGGTTGTGTGGTACAGCGCCGACGCCGAGGGCGATGACCTGCTGCCGCGTGCGACGTACACGGCCGTGGGCGATGCCGCCCCGGTGCACGAGCTGGCGCCGCAGATGCCGCCGCGGCTCTCGGCGTCCGCCTATGTGGGAACGCCGCTTGACGCCACGTTTGGCGGATCGGCGTTCTATGGCATCTACCTGACGGTTCGCACGGGCGACGGCTTCGTGCGCTCGGGCGACCCCGCCTCGGTGGTGGGCGTGCTGGCTATCGTTGCCGAGCCCGACGTGCTGACACATGAGGAACGGACACTTGCCGATGCCATCGTGAGCGAAGGCGAGCTGGCGCTCGATCGCGCCCGCGCCATGGAGGCCCGCGAAGAAGCGGCGGTGCTCGCCAAAAACGAACAGCTGCGCGCCAACCTGCTGCGCTCCATCTCGCACGATCTGCGCACGCCGCTTACCAGTATTTCGGGAAATGCCGACGTGCTGCTCGATCAGGGCTCGACCGGCACCGCGGTGCTCGATGCCCAGACGCGCCGCGGCCTGCTTCTATCCATTCGCTCGGATGCGCTGTGGCTTAACGCCACCGTCGAGAATCTGCTCGCCATCACCAAACTCGAGGGTGGCGGCATGCATCTGTCGACTACGCTCGAGCTTATGGACGATATCGTCGAGGAGGCGCTGCGCCACGTAAGTCCGGCCGTACGCGAGCACGACCTTAAGGTGGTGCCGTGCGACGAGCCGGCGCTCGTTAACGTCGATGCGCGCCTGATGGTGCAGCTGGTGGTCAATCTGGTGAACAATGCCATCACCTATACGCCCGCAGGCTCGCATATCGTGATTTCGATTGGCGTCGACGATGGACGCGTGGCGTGCTCGGTGGCCGATGACGGCCCGGGCATTGCGCCCGAGGACCGCGAGCGAATCTTTGAGTCGTTCTACACCGCCAACCACGGTTTGGCCGACAGCCACCGTAGCGTGGGCCTGGGACTTTCGCTCTGCCGCTCCATTGCGCTGGCGCATGGCGGTAGCATAGAGGTTGCCGCGGCGGACCCGCACGGCTCGGTCTTTACGATTGAGCTTCCTGCCGCCGACGTTTCGTTTGATAAGGAGTAGCGCCGTGCCGAACTCTGCCGTAAAACCGCTCATCTTGGTCGTTGAGGACGACCCTGCCGTTCGCAATCTTATTGTTGCTGCGCTCGAGGCGCACGGCTTGCGCCATATGGCCGTGGAGACCGCCCATGCCGCCATCGCCGCCGCCTCGTCGCAGACGCCGAGCATTGTGCTGCTCGATCTGGGCCTGCCCGATATGGACGGCGTCAAGGTGGTGGAGTCGGTGCGCGCATGGTCGGGCATGCCGATTATCGTGGTCTCGGCGCGCAGCGAGGATGCGGACAAAATCCGCGCGCTCGATGCCGGTGCTGACGACTATCTGACCAAGCCGTTTTCGGTCGAGGAGCTGCTCGCGCGTATTCGACGCTCAGGCGCCTTTCGTATGCGCAAACGGGCGGTGTTGCCTCCGAGGGCTCGTTCGATACCGGTGAGCTGCATATCGATTTTGATGCCGGCATCGCCACGATGGATGGCGAGGAACTGCATCTGACGCCGATCGAGTATAAGCTCCTGTGCCTGCTGGCACACAACGCCGACAAAGTGCTGACGCACCAGTTTATCCTGCACGAGATTTGGGGCACGGCAACTAAGAGCGACCTGGCGAGCCTGCGTGTCTTTATGGGCACGCTGCGCAAGAAGATCGAGTCCGATCCCGCGCATCCGCGCTATATTCAAACGCATGTGGGTATCGGTTACCGATTGGTCACCCAAGGCTAGATCGCCGGCCACCATCCCACTATGAGTTGCGGTGAAATACGGTCTATATTTGCCTAATTCCAGGCAAAACAGTCCGTATTCCACCGCAACTTTGTTATTTGCCTTTGGGCTTGCTGGCGTAGAACTTCTTCTTTTTAGGCTTGCCGTTGCCGGCCTGCGCGTGCGCGGGCACTGCCGCGCGAGGCTTACGGGCCTCGGGGTTGCGCAGCTCCTCGGTTCGCTCGGCAATCTCCTCGGCGCTAAAGCCGACCTCGGCCATGGCGTCCTCAATGGGCAGGCGGCGCACGATATAGCAGTGGTGCACCTTCTGGTTACGTGCGAAGTCCTCGGGAATGGTCTGCGCCGTAATGTCCTCCAGCACGACGCCCGCGCGCGCGAGCTTGCGCGTTTCGGGGCGGAAGCCGCGCAGGTTGCAGCTGAAGATGGCATGGCCGCCCTGCGCGAGCAGGCGAGATACGCCGGCCAAAAGCTCAACATGGTCGCGCTGGACATCCCAGGTACGGCGGCCCATCTTTGACGAGTTCGAGAACGTGGGCGGGTCGACAAAGATCAGGTCCCAGCGGTTGCGCGTCTGGCGCTGGTCGCGAATCCAGGCAAGCACGTCGTCGCGCACAAAATGATGCTGCGGCCCCACAAAGCCGTTCTGGCGCATGTTGCGCTCGGCCCAGTCCAGATAGGTGTTGGAGAGGTCGACCGTCACGGTCTCCTCGACGCCGCCATCGGCCGCGTAGCAGGTGGCAGTGCCGGTGTAGGCGAACAGGTTGAGGAAGCGGCGCGCCTGTTTGGCGTGCTCGCGCACTAGGTTGCGGGTGACGCGGTGATCCAGGAAGATGCCCACATCCAGATAGTCGTCAAAGTTGACGGCAAAGGTGAGGCCGCCCTCTTCGATGAGCGGCAGACGACGGCGTGCGATATTGGCACGCTCGCCCGATGCGCCCTTGCCGGCGCCCTGCTTGCCGTACTGCGAGCCGCCGCGCGAACGCATGCGGGCCTTGGCGTGCACATGCTCGGCCGGAACATCCAGGATGCGCGGCGCGATGGCCAAGATGTCGAGCATACGGGCCTGGGCCAGTGCGGGGTCGATGGTCTTGGGCGCGGCGTATTCGGCGATGACGAGCCAGCGGCCCGGCGTCTGCGGGCAACCCTCGTACAGGTCGATGGCAGCGGAGTAGTCGGGCAGGTCGGCATCGTAGACGCGGTAGCAGCTCACGCCCTCGCGCTTTGCCCACTTTCGACGCAGACGGGCGTTCTTGCGCAGGCGGTTGGCGAA
>USCN01000194.1 GCA_900553165.1 uncultured Collinsella sp. | reverse complement strand
GCAGTGCGGGAATGTTGATGTCGCCGCCGGCCGCGAGTGTAGCGAGCACAGCGGTGAGCATGTAGGCGACGGGGTCGTTGGAGCCCGATTCGACCTCGAGCAGCGAGTCGGTGCCACCTCTCAGCGACAGGCTGTGCTCACGCAGTACGCTAAAGACGCTCGCCGCGTCGGTGGATGCCACGACCGATCCCAGCAGCAGGCTGCCGATCCAGTCGATCCCCAGCGCGAAGTGGGCGAACACGCCGGTGATGCCGGCAGTGATGACGACGCCGAGCGTGCTCAGCAGCACCGCCGGCGCAGCGACGGGCTTGGCGCGGTCGATATTGGTGTTAAAGCCGCCGTAGAACATGATGAACAGCAGCGCCGTGCTGCAGACGGTTTCGGTGAGTGCGTAGTCGCTAAAGTCGATATGCGTCGGGCCGTTGACGCCCAACAGCATGCCCAGCGCGATAAAGATGAGCAGGGTGGGGAAGGGGAGCTTTTTGCCGACGGGTTTGATGGTCAGGCACAGAATAATGACGAGGCCGATAAAGAGAAGTATCTGGTTCATGGATAGTGTCCGCTCCTGGATGGTTGGCGTGGCACGGTCAGTTGTCTGCGGTTATTTGTACCCAAAGATGGTGGGTTTATGGGGTTGGATTGCGGGCGTGCGCGATATCGTCATAGACGGCTGCCGTCTTTGCCTCTGCTCGGAAACCCTTTCCAGCTTTATTGCAACGGAGTACAATGGGTAACGTTTAAGTTCAACTTGAAGTTTTAGTTGCGGCACCGGGCTTCGGCCGCAATGCAAGGAGAGGCGTACCATGGCGATCTATGTGACATCTGATGCTCACGGGCACGTGCGTGCGCTTGACGAGGCCCTGTCTAAGGTCTCGTTGACGTCCGACGACACGCTGTACGTGCTGGGCGACATGATCGATCGCGGGCCCGATCCGGTCGGCGTTATTAAGCTCGTGCGCTCGCTGCCCAACGCCCACGTGCTCAAGGGTAATCACGAGCAGATCATGCTCGATGCCATCATTGGCCAGGATCCGCTCGATGCCGAGACCTGGGATATCAACGGTGGCTGGACGACGCGCGAGCAGCTCAACGACATGGAATATGAGGCATACGAGGAACTCGTGCGATGGATGGCCGCGCTGCCGCTCTACGCGGTGGTCGAGACCGAGGA
Organism: uncultured Collinsella sp.; assembly: GCA_900553165.1. Lineage (GTDB taxonomy): Bacteria > Actinomycetota > Coriobacteriia > Coriobacteriales > Coriobacteriaceae > Collinsella. Next base: position 2,051 of record USCN01000194.1, on the reverse strand, counting down.
GCGCCCGTATCTGCTGGTACATGCTGGAATCGAGATGAAGGCGGCGCGCGCGTTTTTGCTTGAGCATGGTGTCGATTGTGCCGATGGCGTCGGAGCGGTGGGTGCCGATCGCGAGTTGCTGCAGCAGATGCTAGCGGTGCAGTCGTCCGATGACCTGCTCTGGATTCGTCACGGCTATTGGGATGTGCCGACCGGGCTGCTTTCTACCGAGGGCAGGGGCCCGGTCGTGGTGAGCGGTCACACTCCCACGGTATCGCTTGGTCGCTATTGCGAGGTCGGTGGTCTGGCGGGGCTCGATGAGGAATCGGGACGCGGGCAGATCGTGCGCTTGGGCGGCGAGGACACTGCCGGTGTGCCCGATCGCATCGACATCGACTGCGCCGCCGCCACCGGCTCCGAGTTCGGCCGCGTGGGCATCCTGCGCCTGGACGACGGGGCGGAGTTCTACGCGAACATCAACCCGGGCGAATAATCGGTGCAAGGGGTAGCTAATATGGGAAGGGTTTTTTGACTACTTTTGCCCTTCTGCCCGCAAATTGATTTCTCTGGGACGGGATTAGATAATCATTTGGCTGCCCGCTGGCTAAGTGAGTAGACTTTTTTGGAAATGCCGAGCACCCAACATATTTGCCTCAATAAAACCGCTGGTCACGGACTTGTGCTTTGTCGGTGTGGTCCGGGATTCGGTAAAAGTCTACTCACTTAGTTTTGCGTGTCCGCAACGAGACTCCAGCCGGGGTGATTCCACCGCAAATTAGCTTCTCCCATCGCCGCAATTAGGCGCCGTACGGATTCCGGTCCCTCTCTATGCGTTGGCGGATGTGGGCGTACTCGATAATCAACAGTACCAGCAGTAGGGCCATGATGGCCAGGTAGCTCACGACGGCGCCCATCAGGCCGAGCAGATTGATCAGAATCACCGGGAGCACCACGCTCACGGCAAAGCAGATCAGGTAGATCTTGGTGACGTCGCCGGCATGGCGCAGCACCGTGATGATGGCGTAGATAAAGTCGATGGCCGCGGTGACGCCGCCGGCGACGACCATCAGCAGCGCCAATGTGCGGTAGCGCTCAAAGTTGAGGCCGTACATATAGCTCATGAGGGGAATACCGGGACCTGCCATAAATGCGGCGCACACGCCGGTGATGACCACGATCAGCGCCATAACGGCAACAATAATCAGGTCAAAGCGACGACGCTTGCGCGGATTCGCCCAAATGCTCGACAGACGCAGGAGCTGCGGTTTATAGATAAATCCAATGCTCAACAAAATGGCCTGCGCAGGAAAGAACAGTGCATTAAAGTACAGCTGATACTTGTAGGCCAGCGTGCCTTCCATCACGAACTTGGGCATGCTCTCGATAAGGTTGAACAGGAACAGCGCGCCAAAGAGCGGGGCGCACTGGATAAACAGGTGGCCAGCCTCGCGCAGGCTCATGCGGCGTGATTTTTCGGTCTCGAGCAGGGCGAGCGGGGCGGTGACCAGCACGAGCGAGGCGACGGCGGTGCCACCCATGGCCATGGCCGCGATGGGCATGCTGCGCGTAAGGAACAGCGCCACGCTAAAGACCGCGATGACGCCGACAGAGCGTAGCGTTTGGCTCATGCCGGCCAGGTAGAGTTTATCGGCCTGCTGCAGTCGGCCCTCGTACACGTCCGCCACGCCGTCGATCACCTTATACAGGTAGACGCCCAGGCCGATCGTCGCCATCTGCGCGTCATAGCCGCGGGCGCTGCTGTACATGAGGCCGCAGCCTAGGGCGAGCGCTCCGCAAAGCCAGCGGTTGAGCTGGTAGGAGGCGAAGGAGGTTATTTCGTCGATGTCCGAGACCTGAAAGTTTCGCACTCCGTAGTTGCACGCGATCATGATGAGCGTGCCGGTGACAAAGGCGATGGAGAACTTGCCGGCCTCCTCGGCGCCCACGAGCTGCGTCGACACAATGGTGAGCAGCGGAAACGCCATGCCCCATACGGCGGTGCCCAGGGTATTCCAAAGGTAGTCGCGACGGGTGGCGTGATCTTCGTACTCGGCTTCTTGCATGGAAAAGCC
>USCN01000193.1 GCA_900553165.1 uncultured Collinsella sp. | reverse complement strand
CTGCATTGACACAGCTGGCGGTTCTTGGGCATCGCTTGCTGGCGGGGTTCCTTTGCTGAAATGGACTTGGCCGAAAGGGCCGCTGATCCCGGTCGCTGGTTCGCGCTTTGCGTGAACTCCGCGCTACTGTGGGTCAGTTAGGCTTCTGTTGTTGGACCCGCTACATCTTCCCGTCTCAGCATCGATCTTAGCTTCTCGAAGCTCTCCTCGCTCAGGCAGTGCTCCATGTGGCAGCCCTCTTGCGACGCGACCTCGGGCGTTACGCCTGCGTCCTCTAGCAGACCTACAAAAAAGCAGTGGCGCTCCCACATTTGACGGGCAACCTCAAGACCGCGTTCCGTCAGATGCACGTCGCGTTTGCCCATCTCCACGTAGCCGGTGCTCTCCAAGGCCGCCATGGCTTTAGAGACGCTTGCTTTGGTTACGCCCAAGTATTCGGCAACGTCGATCGAGCGCACGATGCCCTGACGTTCCGATAGAACGTAGATCGATTCGAGATAGTCTTCTCCGGATTCACGCAGGGCCATGGGCCGCCTTTCGCGATGGCTTCTAGTTAGCCTTTGGATACTTTTGCTTGATTTACTTTACCGCAAAAGTTGCCCATGTCTTACTACTTTGCCTAAAAGTTAGCCGTGTTTCACAAAACATGCGGGACGAAAACAAAATGGGGACGCCCCGCAAGGAGTGTCCCCAACTGCCGGCAGAAAAGGAACGTCCCCAAGTGCCGAATCCGCAGCTACACCAGCCCGAAGTGCTTTGCGGCGTTGTAGATGCCGTCGTCGTCTACGGCGGTCGTTACGTAGGTCGCTGCGGCCTTCACAGTATCCTGCGCGTTGCCCATGGCAACACTGGTGCCCACGGCTCCAAACATCGACAGGTCGTTCTCGCCATCGCCAAAGGCAATCGCTTCGCTCACGTCGACGCCCAGGCGCTCCAGCGTCGCCGCAACGCCCAGATCCTTGCCGCCGTTGGCAGGGATAATGTCGCAGAACAGATCGCACCAGCGCGTCGTGAGCGAATGCGACACCGCATCGGTCACGATATGCTCGTCGGCCGGATCCACAAACGCGCAAAACTGGTAGACCGGCGCGTCGAAGGCGTGGTCAAACGGCTCCTCGTGGTAGACGATTCCCGCGTTGTTGCCGGCCGCCACCACGCGCTCGGACAGGCGGTTCACAAACGAGTTCTCGCCCTGCATGCACAGCGAGTCGTAGCGCCCCTGAGCCACCTGGTCCACGATCACCGCAACATCGTCCGGATCGATCGGGCAGCTGCGGTAAACACCACTGGCATCAAAGCAATGCTGACCCGAAAGCGTAATGTACGCATCCCAGCCAAGGTCGAACAGCCAGTCCGGCATCTGGTAGGTCGGACGGCCCGTAGCGATCACGCACGCAATCCCCTGCTCGTGAAAGCTGTCGAGCACCTGCTGCGCCGACGCCGGAATCCGGTGGGTCTTAAAGCTCAGCAGCGTGCCGTCGATATCGAAAAACGCGGCCCCGATCATCCTCGTCTACTCCTCGCCCTCGAGCTTTTCGCTCGCCTCGAGCCACGCCATCTCCAGCTCGTCCATGGCGGCGTGGGCCTCGTCGATCTTTGCCTGCTGCTCGCCCAGCGCCGTGTAGTTGGTGGGATCGACCTGGGCCATGGCGGCCTCGGCCTCCTCCACGCGAGCGCGCTGCGTCTCCATCTTGCGCTCGAGCGAACTCACCTCGCGGCGAAGCTTCTGGCGTTCGGCGTTGGAAAGGCCATTGGGCTGCCCGCTCGTCTTGGGCTTTTCGGCCGCAACCGCTGCGGCGCCGGTGTCGAACGTGCCGGTCTTGGCGCTCGGCGCGCCCACGGGCTCGCCCTCGGCGGTGGCGTTGCACAGGCACAGGTACTGATCCACGCCGCCGGGCATATGCGTCAGGTGGCCGTCGAGCAGCGCCCACTGCTGGTCGGTCACGCGCTCCATGAGGAAACGGTCGTGCGTCACTAGGATCAGCGTGCCAGGCCAGCCGTCGAGCAGATCCTCGACAATCGCCAGCATGTCGGTATCGAGGTCGTTGCCGGGCTCGTCCAGGATGAGCACGTTGGGCTCGTCCAGGATTGTCAGCAGCAGCGACAGGCGACGGCGCTGGCCGCCCGAAAGATCGCCGATGCGGCTCCAGAGCTGCTGCGTCGTAAAGCCCAGACGCTCGCAGAGCTTCTCGGGCGAAGTCTCCTTGCCGTCGATGACGTAGTACTTCTTATAGTTGCTGAGCACCTCGCGGATCGTGTCGCCCATGTAGGGCTCGAGCTCTTCGAGCTGCTGCGACAGCACGCCAAAGCGCACCGTCTGGCCAATCTTCACGCGACCGCGCAGGGGCGCGATCTTGCCCTGGATCACGTCGAGCAGCGTCGACTTGCCGGCGCCGTTCTCGCCCAAAAGACCATAGCGGTCGCCCGCACCAATGAGCCAGGTCACGTCGGAGAGCACCTGCTTGGGCGCGCCGTCGGTATCCGCATAGCCGGCGTCCACGTCGACCACGTCGATAACCTGCTTGCCCAGACGGCTCACCGCCAGGCGCTTGAGCTCCAGCTCGTCGCGCACAGGCGGCACGTCGGCAATCAGCTCGCGAGCGGCATCCACGCGAAACTTGGGCTTGGTGGAACGCGCCTGGGCGCCGCGGCTCAGCCACGCGAGCTCCTTGCGCGCCATGTTGCGACGGCGCTCCTCGGTAACCGCGGCCATGCGATCGCGCTCCACGCGCTGCAGGATGTAGGCCGAGTAGCCGCCCTCGAAGGGGTCGACTTGGCCGTCGTGGACCTCCCACATGCTGGTGCAGACCTCGTCCAAGAACCAGCGGTCATGCGTGACCACGAGCATGGCGCCCTGACCGCGCTGCCAGCGGGCCTTTAAGTGACGCGCAAGCCAGTTGATGGTACGCATGTCCAGGTGGTTGGTGGGCTCGTCGAGCATGAGCACGTCGTAGTTGCCGATCAGCAGGCGCGCAAGGTCCACGCGACGGCGCTGACCGCCCGAAAGCTCGCCCACTGTGCCTTCCCAGGGCACATCGCTGATGAGGCCGGCCAGAATCTGGCGCGTACGCGGACTCGACGCCCACTCATACTCGGGCGCGTCGCCCACGACGGCATGATGCACGGTGTCGGTATCGACCAGGTTGTCCTTTTGGCCGAGCAGTCCGATCGTGGTGCCGCGGCGGTGCGTCACGCGTCCGTCGTCGGGTTCCAGCGTGCCGGCGAGCACGCTCAGCAGCGT
>USCN01000192.1 GCA_900553165.1 uncultured Collinsella sp. | reverse complement strand
ATGCTGCAAACGTCCCTAAGCGGCAATCTGACGTTCAATCGTCGGTCGCGTACCAAAGTACGCTTCCCTCCTCTTTCACGTCACCTTGCTCGCTTAGGGACGTTTTCGCTGACGTGAGCTCAACCTGCGATGGTGCCTAATTGGTTATCCGCACAAAAAAGGAGGCCTCCGCGGCGATGCGGAGGCCTCCTTTTTTGTGCACGGTGTACTTTTGAGTGTGCAAGTGCGGGAGTTGTTACTCCTCGACGATCTCGGTGATCGCGCCAGCGGGGCAAGCGTCCTGGCAAGCGCCACAGGCGACGCAGGAGTCCTCGTCAGCGACGGTGGCGACGTCCTGGAGCTCCAGAACGCCAGCGGGGCAGGAGTCGACGCAAACGCCACAAGCGATGCACTCGTCGGCATCAATTACGGGATGAGCCATGGTAGTTTCCTCTCTGTTGACCGACGCTACAGGCGATGCGCGTCGGTTTGATTCGGGCAAAAACATACCACGGGAGCGACCGTTTGCAATACCCTCTGACCGGCATCTTCATACCGTTCGCCGAGTATGCCACGGCTTACTAAAAAACATGCAGGTGAGGCCGTTGAGCTGCGCAAATGTTAGCTACAGGTGACTTGAAATATAGGGCGATTGAGCGTGTTTGCGGAAACCGCATCCCGTAATCCACGTCCAAAACGGGACACGGTTTCCGGTTGGACCGCCCGGCGGAAACTGCGTCCCGGAATTTACGCTCAGACTGGGTCGCGCTTCCCCCGGGGTCGCTCCAAGGCCCCCTGTACGGCTTCAGGCTCACACCTCAGTCAACTCTACATAGATCTCAATAGATCTGCCGAGAACTCAAACAGTGCATCTACCTGCACATTTGAGAACCTAAACTCTCAGAGATAAGAAATCTTATATGAATTGACTTAGATTTTGTATATTCCAGCCCATAAGGGGATACACTACATCCTGAAAGACAAGCCGAAGCGCCGCGCGACAGACCGTCGAGGCGACGCGAACGCAAAAGAGAGAGGGAATTTCTAATGAGTAAGATTCTTGGTATCGACCTTGGTACTACTAACTCCGCCATGGCCGTTCTCGAGGGCGGTTCTCCGACCATTATCGTGAACGCCGAGGGCGACCGCACCACCCCGTCCGTCGTGGGCTTCCGTGCCGACGGCGACCGCGTTGTGGGTAAGGCCGCTAAGAACCAGGCTGTCACCAACCCCAAGAACACCGTGTTCTCCATCAAGCGCTTCATGGGCCGCAAGTACTCCGAGTGCACCTCCGAGATCAAGACCGTGCCGTATGAGGTCAAGGAGGGCCAGGGTGGCCGTGCCGTCGTCGATATCGAGGGCAAGGATTACACCGCCGAGCAGGTGAGCGCCATGACGCTCGCGAAGATGAAGGCCGACGCCGAGAAGTATCTGGGCGAGACCGTCACCGACGCCGTCATCACCGTCCCGGCCTACTTCAACGACGCCCAGCGTCAGGCCACCAAGGACGCCGGTAAGATCGCCGGCCTCAACGTCAAGCGTATCGTCAACGAGCCGACCGCTGCTGCTCTGGCCTATGGCCTGGACAAGCAGGGCACCGACCAGCGTATTCTGGTCTTTGACCTGGGCGGCGGTACCTTCGACGTCTCCATCCTCGACCTCGCCGACGGCGTGTTTGAGGTTCTGTCCACCTCGGGCGATAACCACCTGGGCGGCGACGACTGGGATCAGCGCGTCATCGACTGGATGGCCGATAAGTTCCAGCAGGAGAACGGTGTCGACCTGCGTCAGGACCCCATGGCCCTGCAGCGTCTGAAGGAGGCCGCCGAGAACGCTAAGAAGGAGCTCTCTGCCGCCCAGCAGACCACCATCAACCTGCCGTTCATTACCATGAACCAGTCCGGCCCGCTGCACCTCAACTACACGCTGACCCGCGCCGAGTTCGAGAAGATCACCCGCGACCTGCTCGAGCGCTGCAAGCAGCCTGTCACCAACGCCCTGCGCGACGCCAGGCTTAAGCTCTCCGATCTGACCGAGGTCATCCTCGTCGGCGGCTCCACCCGTATGCCCGCCGTCCAGGAGCTCGTCAAGACCATGACCGGCAAGCAGCCCAACATGTCCGTGAACCCCGACGAGGTCGTTGCCGACGGCGCTGCCGTCCAGGGCGGCGTGCTCACCGGCGACGTCGAGGGCATCCTGCTGCTCGACGTTACCCCGCTGTCGCTGGGCGTCGAGACCATGGGCGGCATCATGACCAAGATGATCGACCGCAACACCACGATCCCGACCTCCAAGACCGAGGTCTACTCCACCGCTGCCGACAACCAGACCAGCGTCGAGATCAACGTGCTCCAGGGCGAGCGCGAGCTTGCCCGCGACAACAAGTCGCTCGGTAAGTTCCAGCTGACCGGCATCCCGGCTGCCCGCCGCGGCGTGCCGCAGATCGAGGTCACCTTCGACATCGACGCCAACGGTATCGTCAAGGTCTCCGCTAAGGACAAGGGCACCGGCAAGGAGCAGCAGATCACCATCTCCGGCTCCACTGCTCTGTCCGACGACGAAGTCGATCGTATGGTCAAGGACGCCGAGGCTCATGCCGAGGAGGACAAGAAGCAGAAGGAAGAGGTCGAGGTCCGCAACCAGACCGACAGCCTGTGCTACTCCACCGAGCAGACCCTCAACGAGCTGGGCGACAAGGTTTCCGCCGACGTGAAGTCCAAGGCCGAGGCCGCTATCGCCGACGCCAAGAAGGCGCTCGAGGGCTCTGACGTCGAGGCCATCAAGGCCGCCGGCGAGTCCCTGCAGTCTGTGGCCTACGAGCTGGCTCAGGTTGTCTACGCCGACGCTCAGCAGCAGACCGACGGTGCCGCCGGTGCCCAGCCTGCCGACGATGACGTCGTCGACGCCGACTACGAGGTTGTGGACGACGAGGACAAGTAATCATGTCCGCCCGTAAAGCTCGCACGGAGGCGGCTGCCGCTGGCGCCGCCCCCGTTGACTCTGAGGAGAAGGACGTGAAGATTCCCGTAGAGGCCGTCGACGATACCGAGGCCAACGAGGCCGAGGCCGCCGAGGCTGCCGAGAACCAGGTAGAGGATTCCAACAAGGAGGCGACGATGACCGAGGACGAGATGGTGGAAGCTGCTATCCGCGCCGGTGAGGAAGCCGCCGACAACGACTTTAAGCTCAAGTTCGAGCAGGCTCAGAAAGAGCTTGCCGACGTGCGCAACGAGCTCGATGCTGCGGCAGAGGCCCAGAAGGCCGCCGAGGACAAGGC
>USCN01000191.1 GCA_900553165.1 uncultured Collinsella sp. | reverse complement strand
AGAGCCCACGACGGCCGACCTCTATGCCCGTCGTCCCCGCAAGCGCAAGGCCGTCGTCGACCAGCTCGCTCGCGAGCTCGAGGTCGAGGACGATGCCGAGGCTGCTGCCGCCGACGCCCCGAAGGGAGGCGATGAGTAATGCCGATCGGACCTGCGCGCATGCCGCTCTTCGATCACCTGGGAGAGCTTCGTCGCCGCCTGACTATCGTGGTCGTATCGGTGTTTGCCGCCGCTATCGTGCTGTATTTCGCCACGCCTGTGGTGCTCGATATCCTGGAAGACCCCATCCGCTCCTTTGTGCCGGACGGTAAGTTCTACATCACCACCACGCTCGGCGGCTTTGGCCTGCGCTTCTCGCTGGCCATCAAGATGGCCGTGGTCATGTGCACGCCCATGATCATCTGGCAGATCCTGGCATTTTTCCTGCCGGCACTGCGCCCCAACGAGCGCAAGTGGGTTGTGCCCACGGTGCTCGCCTCGACGGTTCTGTTCTTCCTGGGTGCCATCTTCTGCTACTTCATCATCATCCCGGCGGGCTTTGAGTGGCTCATCGGCGAGACCTCGGCCGTCGCTACGGCGCTGCCCGACCTGGAGAACTACGTCAACATGGAGCTGCTCTTTATGATCGGCTTTGGCGTGGCGTTTGAGCTGCCGCTCATCATCTTCTATCTGTCCGTCTTTCACATCGTGTCCTATGCGGCCTTCCGCAGCGCCTGGCGCTACGTGTACGTGGGCCTGCTCGTGGGCTCGGCTGTGATCACGCCCGACGGCTCGCCCGTTACGCTGGGCCTTATGTACGGTGCCCTGCTTTCGCTCTACGAGATCTCGCTCGCCATTGCCCGCGTGGTCATTACCGCGCGCGAGGGCAAGGAGGGCCTGTTCGTGAGCCGTCTGGACCTGTTCTCGGACGACGAGGACGACGAGGAGTAAAACGGTATGCACGAGGTTGGCATTGTCAACGGCATACTCGATACAGTGATTCGCGCGGCGCGTGGGGCGGGGGCCTCGCGCGCCGTTTTGGTAACGCTGCGTATCGGGGATATGACCGAGGTCGTGCGCGAGGCGCTCGACTTTGCGTGGGGGACGTTTCGCGACGAGGACCCGCTCACGCGCGGCTGCGAGCTTGCCGTGGAGGAGGTCCATCCACAAAGCGAGTGCCTGGACTGCGGCGAGGTCTTTGAGCACGACCGTTTCCATTGTCGCTGCCCCCAGTGTGGCGGCGCCAACGTGCGCCTGCTGCACGGCCGCGAGCTCGATATCGCAAGTATCGAAATCGAAACCCCCGACGATTAGCCCGCTAGCCATCTGGTGATGGGGTATAAAGGAGCCAAAGTAAGGAGCGCTAAGTATGGCCGAGAAAACGATTGATATCGCGTCGCCGATCCTGTCGCGCAACGAGCGCCTGGCAGATCAGCTGCGTCAGCGATTTAATGAGGCAGGCACCTACGTGATCAATGTGCTGTCGAGCCCCGGCTCGGGTAAGACCACCACGATTCTGGGCACCAACGAGCGCCTGCGCGACAAGGCCGGCCTACGCTGTGCCGTCATCGAGGGCGATATCGCCTCGGATGTCGACGCCATCACCATGAAGGAAGCCGGCATGCCCGCCATCCAGATCAACACGGGCGGCCTGTGCCACCTCGAGGGCAACATGATCATGGAGGCCGTCGACGCCTTCGACCAGGCCGTCGGTCTGGAGAACATCGACGTCATCTTTATCGAAAATGTGGGTAACCTGGTCTGCCCGGTCGACTTTGACCTGGGCGAGAACCTGTCCATCATGATCCTCTCGGTGCCCGAGGGCGACGACAAGCCCATCAAGTACCCGGGCATCTTCCAGCACGCCGGCGCGCAGCTGCTCAATAAGGTCGACGTGGCCCCGGCTTTCGATTTTGACATGGATAGGTATACTAAGACACTCGATGACCTCAATCCGCAGGCGCCGCGGTTTGCCGTGAGCGCGCGCAAGGGCGAGGGCATGGATGCCTGGTGCGATTGGCTCATCGGGCAGATTGAGCAAGCAAGGGCGTAAGTCGGCCGCCAAGAGGGCGGGCGCAGCCGCAGACACACGAGATAGGAGCCTCTTTTGAAGCTCATCATCGCTGAGAAAAACGACGCCGCGCGTCAGATCGCCGAGCGTCTGTCCACGGGCAAGCCCAAAAAGGACAAGGTGTACAACACCGCCATCTACCGTTTTGAGTGGAAGGGCGAGGAGTGCGTGACGATCGGCCTTGCCGGTCACATCCTGGCACCCGATTTTTGCGACAGTGTGCTGTTCGATAAAAAGTTGGGCTGGTATTCGGTCACGGAGGACGGCGAAATGCTGCCGGCCGATATGCCCGATGGCCTGGCCCGCCCGCCGTACGACACCAAGCGCAAGCCGTTCCTTGCCGATGGCATTTCCATCAAGGGCTGGAAGCTCGAGAGCCTGCCCTATCTCACCTGGGCGCCCGTCATTAAGCTTCCGGCCGAGAAAGAGCTCATCCGCTCGCTTAAGAACCTCGCCAAAAAGTCCGACAGCGTCATCATCGCCACGGACTTCGATCGCGAGGGCGAGCTGATCGGTTCGGACGCCCTCAACAAGGTGCGCGAGGTGGCGCCCGACTTGCCGGTCGCCCGCGCCCAGTATTCTTCGTTTACCAAGGCCGAGATCACGCAGGCCTTCGATAACCTTGTCTCGCTCGACCAGAACCTGGCCGACGCCGGCGAGAGCCGTCAGCACATCGACCTCATTTGGGGTGCGGTGCTCACGCGCTACCTGACGCTCGCCAAGTTTGGCGGCTTTGGCAACGTGCGTTCCGCCGGCCGCGTGCAGACGCCGACGCTTGCCCTGGTGGTCGAGCGCGAGCGCGAGCGCATGGCGTTTGTGCCCGAGGACTATTGGCAGATTCGCGGCATGGGCGCCGCGCAAGGCGCTGCCGAGGACGATCGCTTTAAGATCGCGCACAAGACGGCGCGCTTTACCGACAAGGATGCTGCTGAGACGGCGTACGGTCACGTTGACGGCGCTACGACGGCAACCGTCGCCGCGGTGACCAAGCGCTCGCGTAAGCAGCAGCCGCCCACGCCGTTTGCGACGACCTCGCTGCAGGCTGCCGCCGCGGCCGAGGGCATCTCGCCTGCGCGTACGATGCGCATCGCCGAGTCCCTCTACATGGCCGGTCTCATCAGCTACCCGCGTGTCGATAACACCGTGTATCCCGCGACGCTCGATCTGGGCGCCGTGGTGAGCGACCTGGCAAAGATCAACCCGGCGCTGGCGCCCG
>USCN01000190.1 GCA_900553165.1 uncultured Collinsella sp. | reverse complement strand
GAGCCAAGCAGACGGGCTATGCCGAGACCATGTATGGCCGCAGACGCCATATTCCCGAGCTCAAGGCCAAAAACCCACAGCTCCGCGGCTTTGGTGAGCGCACGGCCATGAACCACCCCATGCAGGGCACCGCCGCCGACATCATCAAGATCGCCATGGCCCGCGTAAGCCGTCGCTTGGAAGAAGAAGGCTTTGCCGCCCACATGATCCTGCAGGTACACGACGAACTGGACTTTGAGTGCCCCGTCGACGAAGTCGAGCGCCTCACCGCCATGGTCCGCGACGTCATGGAACACGTAGTAGACCTCCGCGTACCGTTGATCGCCGAAGCCAGCACCGGCATAACCTGGGCCGACGCGAAATAGGGAAGCACTCCGTAAGGCAAGCTCGCCCAAGACGCAAGCCCCCACATACTTAAGATTTGGGACAAACACTACTGATTAATTTGTCCCACAGTAACCAAAACAGAGGGGAGCCCCTTCCAACAAGGGGCTCCCCTCTGCTCAAATCATTTCAGCTAAGTATCTAGACACTCAAGACGCCATCTTGGCGCCCGGCCGGGTCCGACGAGCCCCGTTAACGAGCCGCCAAGATGGCGTCGATGAGCGTCAGTACGCCCCCGTCGTTGTTGCTCGGAATGCGCCACTTAGCATGGGCGTTCATGTGCTCCTCGGCATTGTCCACGATAAAGCTATGTCCGACGCGCTCGAGCATGGGGATATCGTTGTAAGTATCGCCCACGGCGGCAGCATCGGCGATATCAATGCCCAGCTGCTCGCACAGATGCGCGACGCCGGCGCCCTTGTCGACGCCCAGGTTCATAAAGTCGATCCACTCGCGGCCCGCATTGGTGACATAGAGTCGGTCCGAGAATGCTGGGCTGTAGTCCTCGCGAAACGCTGGCTCGGCATCGTAGGCGGGGAAGAAGATCGAAATCTTGTTGGACTCGATATCAATACCCTCAAAGCTGTCGACGTAGTTGATCGTGTTGTAGTACACGCTGATCTCGTCGTGGTACTGATGGTCGCGGGCGAGCACATAGAACTCGTCGTAGCAGCACAGGACGGGAACGGCGCGCGGATCCTCCGAGGCACGAGCGAGCACCTGCTGATACAGCGCCACATCGATGTTGCTCTTATAGATATAGCTGCCGCGATAGATCACGCACGCTCCGTTGTCGGGACAAAAAGCAAGGCGGTTTTTGATGCCCTCGAACATCTCCTCGAGCTTGGGGGCGGGACGTCCGCTGGCGGGGCAGAATACGATGCCGGCGTCGGCGAGCTTGTCCAGGCGCTCATCAAGACCCTGGGGCAGCACGCGCTCGTCGGTCAGCAGCGTCTTGTCCATATCGACGGCGAGAATCTTAATGTTGCCGATGTTGGCGTCCGATTCGTAAGTTTGCATAAAAATGCGCCTTTCGTTTCGAGATTGTTTCAGACGTTATAACCATCAACTAGTAGTCGAGCGTATTTTCGCAGGAATGGTGCGTATTTGCACTGCAATTCACAAACTAATGAAAAAACTTTTCAGAAATTTGAATTTGTCGCTTGCGCAGCGTGCACTTTATCGTAATATAGCGAACATCGAAAACGGAGACGGCAAAAGAGCCGCTTACCGAGGAAAAGGTACCGTTTGCGATATTTGAATTGCGCCCGGCGATACGTGAAAGGAGAGGCAGATGCAGTTCGTAAAGATCATCACCACTGCAGACAATGCCATCCGACGCCAGCGCGCAATTTCCCGACGACGATAACAATCGTCTCTGTCCGCATGGGGCGCAATGCCTCAACAGAGTCATTTTGAGGTCGTTGGGTTTAAGCACGACATAGCCGCATGTTTCTAGGGCATGCCTGTGATGCATTCTGCTGAATAACCTGATATTGCACGGTATTTGACCTCAAGGTGACTTGCAACTGACCGATGTTCTAACTAGCTACCAAGGGCGAAAGGAAACAGCCATGAGCAAGGAAAAAGTCGTTCTCGCATATTCCGGTGGTCTTGATACATCCGTATGTGTCAAGTGGCTCCAGGACGAGAAGAATCTCGATGTCGTTTGCGTCTGCGGCAACGTGGGCCAGGAGGAGACCGGCCTGGATGCCAAGAAGCAGAAGGCGCTCGACCTGGGCGTTCTCGATTGCCAGGTGCTCGACCTGCGCGATGAGTTCTCCGATGAGTTTCTGACCAAGGCCATCGCCGCAAACTCCATGTACGAGAACAAGTACCCGCTGCTCTCCGCTCTTTCCCGCCCGCTGCTCGCCAAGAAGCTTGTCGAGGTCGCTCACGAGTTTGGCGCGACCTACGTCGCCCACGGCTGCACCGGCAAGGGCAACGACCAGGTGCGTTTTGAGCTGACCCTGAAGGCCCTGTGCCCCGATATGGCCATCATTGCTCCGTGGCGTGAGTGGGACATCAAGAGCCGTGACGAAGAGATCGACTACGCTGAGGCTCACCACATCCCCCTGAAGATCAACCGCGAGACCAACTACTCCAAGGATAAGAACCTGTGGCACCTGAGCCACGAGGGTCTGGATCTGGAGAGCCCCGCCAACGAGCCCCAGTACAACAAGCCCGGCTTCCTGGAGCTGGGCATCAGCCCCGAGCAGGCTCCCGATAAGCCCACCTATGTGACCATCCACTTTGAAAAGGGCATCCCCACCGCCGTGGACGGCAAGGAGATGGGCGCTGTGGAGCTGGTGGAGTACCTGAACAAGCTGGGCGGCGAGAACGGCATCGGCCTGCTGGACATCGTCGAGAACCGTCTGGTGGGCATGAAGAGCCGCGGCGTGTACGAGACCCCCGGCGGTGCCATCCTGTACAAGGCCATCAATGTTCTGGAGACCATCACCCTGGACAAGGAGAGCTCTCACTTCAAGGCACAGCTGGCCCAGAAGTACGCCGACATCGTCTACAACGGCCAGTGGTTCACCCCGCTGCGTGAGGCTCTGGATGCTTTTGCCAACAGCCTGGCAAAGACCGTGACCGGCGATGTGAAGCTGAAGCTGTACAAGGGCAACATGATCAACGCCGGTGTCACCTCTCCGTACACCCTGTACGACGAGCAGACCGCTTCCTTCGGCGAGGACGAGGACTACAACCAGGCCGATGCCGCCGGCTTCATCAACCTGTTCGGCCTGTCCATCAAGGAGCGCGCAAAGCTGTCCAAGAACTGGCCGGAGGTCAAGTAAGTTTTAACATCTTCCCTTTCGTGTGTTTTCACACTTTCACACGGAAGTTCCATCCAACCGGCATCGTTGCCGGCGGCACCGCCG
>USCN01000189.1 GCA_900553165.1 uncultured Collinsella sp. | reverse complement strand
GCCCGCGCCCATCTCGCCTTACGAAGACGATGCCGCCTTCAACTACATCCATCGCTGCGTGTCGGGCGTCTATCCCGAGGCCGGCTTTGCACCCTACGTGCAGAACTCCTGCACCGACTCGCGCGAGTTCAACGAGATCTGCGATCGCGTCTACCGCTTCTGCGGCTTTATCTACTCGGGCGAGGCGCGCAAGCTCATCCATGCCGCCAACGAACGCATCGGCGTCGACGTCTACAAGCGCGGCATCGAATTCTATGTGGCGTTTCTCGCCAACCTTGAACAACTGGAGGACGGGAGGGCCGATAGCGCCCCTCCCCGCTTTTACCGACCAGGAGAACCAGCATGACCCAACCAAATCTTAAGCGGGCGGCCCGGCTCGACACCAAGGCCGTCGCCCTCGCCTCCCTACCCTTTATGGGCATGATCAGCTTTTGGCAGGTCTACGACGGCATCGTTCCTAAGATGCTCACGGGAACCTTTGGCCTATCCAACTCGCTCACCGGCGCGATCATGGCTATCGATAATGTCTTTGGCCTGTTCCTGCTTCCGCTTTTTGGCATCCTCTCGGACCGTTGCGCAAGCAAACTCGGGCGCCGAACGCCCTTTATCTTGGGCGGCTCCGCGGTGGCAATGCTCTCCGTCCCGCTCATCGCGATCGCCAACAACATGGGCAGCCTACCTCTGCTCATCGGCGCGATTATCCTCACGCTATTGGCAATATGCGCCTATCGCACCATGACGGTTGCCATCGTGGCCGATATTACGCCTCGCCCACTTCGAACCAAGGCGGACTCGATCGAAAAGATCGTCGGCTATGCGGGGACGGGTCTTATGCTCGTCGCCATCTCGGTCATGGTTCCCAAGGCCGACAAACCCGATTACCTTCCGCTCTTTATCTTGCAGGCCGCCTTTATTCTCGTCTCGGCCGTTGTCTACGGCATCTTTGTCCGTGAGCCCGCCCTTGTCGAAAAGATGCGCGAGAAATCGCTGTCCATGGGCATCGACGAGGATCAGATTGACAAAGATGACTCTCCCGAGGCCGGCGGTAAAGATCGCATTGCAGACGCCGGCGTACGCCGCTCCATCATCATGCTGCTTGCTGCAACGTTTTTCTACTACATGAGCTATAACGCCATGACCACCAATATCAGCCGTTATGCCGATATGTTCTACGGCATGGAGGGCGGCTCATACGCCATCATCAATATCGTGACGATTGCAGGCGCGCTGCTAAGCTACGTACCCTTGGCAAATCTTTCGCTCAAAATCGGCCGTAAAAAGGTCGCCCTGGGCACCGCCGTCATCATGGTTTTATGCCCCGCGCTTCTTTGGCTGGCACCCGGTTTTTCGCCCGTGCTGTACGGCGTCTTTTTGTTGATGGGCGTTGCACTGGGCGGCGTGGACTTGTGCGTGTACACGATGATTCTGGAGTGCTGCAGCTCCCAAAGCGTAGGCCGCTACTCTGGTTACTATTACACCGTGAGTATGGCGGCTCAGGTGGCGACACCGATTCTCTCCGGCATCGTTATGGACGTGACGCCGTCGATGCTCTTCGCCTACATCACGGCAATGGGCATGTTTATGGCCGCGAGCATTGCCGCCGCCAAGCACGGCGATGCTATCTTGATCGACGAGGTCGCTCGCCGCGAGGCAGCCGAGTAGAAGCGCATGCCAATATTGAGCAATGGAGCCGGATGGGGGTATTTCCCATCCGGCTCCATTTTTGTTCCATCTTCAAAAGACTTGTCGAAGCCTACCCCACCGTGATGGATTCCCCAGTAAAGGCACTAATCATCAGCAGGACAAAGAACACCAGATATCCGACACTCAGTGGGTACGCAATGACCAGGAAGACGACCCAGCCGGCATTGGTTTTACCGTCGGCATGGCGTTGCTCGCGATTGCGGCAGAGCCAAATCGTCACGCCAATAGCCACAATCAACAGCACGAGCACCGCTGCGGCCAGCCCGGCAAGTGCAAACATCACGCCAATGCTCACAGCAATAACCGGAAGCAACAACAAGCCGCATCCACACCCACCGGGACTATAAACGGCAGTCTGTCGGCATCGCCTCATCGTCACTCCAACCTCAACATCTTTGAGCACTACAATGCGATAGCCCGCTGGACAGGAACGATCTTATCCAGTTCCGGTTCGATGCGCCTCTTCTCCGCCTCGAGATCAAACGCTATCTGGGCGCGCAGCCAATAACCATCCGTCAGGCCAAAGTAGCGGCAAAGGCGAAGGTCGGTGTCGGCCGTCACGCGACGCCTTCCCAGGATAATCTGCCCAATGCGTTGAGCCGGAATCCCGGTCTCCTTAGCAAGACGATATTGAGAAATGCCCATAGGGACAAGAAATTCCTCTTTGAGAAGCTCACCAGGAGTCACCGGTGACAGCAAATCGGGCGCAGTCTCATCACTTGTGATAATCGACGATTTCGACATTCCAAGCCATCCCCTGTCTCCACTCAAAACAGACCCGATAGCGCTCGTTATGACACAACATAGTATCGCCTTACGTTAATAACGTCAAACGTTTCTATAGACTTACATCTCTATTACCGTACATCTGTTCGTGTTTTCTAGACAGGTATCCTTTAACACTTAAGCAAGCAAAAGCAATCGTTTGTAGACATCGAGGCCCTTGAGTAGGATTTCCTCGTCAAAGAGCATCGTATCAGTATGCAGAGCGCCCGCGGCAAAGGCGGGACAGCCATCCGAATCGCTCGGGTTTTCTTGACCCTCCGGCACGCCCGTGCCCAGCAAGAAGAACACGCCCGGCAGATGGCGCTGATAGAACGCGAAATCCTCGGCGATCAGCAGCGGCTCATCCACAAGTTGCAGCCCGGACAAGGCAGGCGCAATGCAGGCAAATAGCTCGGGGTCATTATCGACTGGCGGATAGCCCTCGGCAAAGTCGAGATCGTACGTACAGCCTGTTGCGGCGCAGGCCTCGTCCAACACGCGGCGCACGCCCTCGCGTGCACGGTCGAACATGCCGTCCGTAAACACGCGTAGGCTGCCAGCCACATGGGCCTCCCACCGCATTGCAGACGGTGCCGGCCTGCAGCAGGCCGAACTTACCAATGCAGGGCTCGTCGGCACCCAGCTCGTCCATGAGCTCGCGCTCGGCAACCAAGAACTTGGCAGCCGCCAATGCCGCATCGTGCGACTCCTCGACCGGAACGCCATAGGTCTTAGCGATATGGATGCTCGTCCCGTGAATGTGCACATGCGTCTCGCTCGAACGCGCTAGCAGCGGACCGGGACAGCTCGCCAACGTACCGGCAGGCA
>USCN01000188.1 GCA_900553165.1 uncultured Collinsella sp. | reverse complement strand
CGGTCTGCGTGGCGGCGGCCAGGTCGGCGTCGAGGACCACAAAGTCATCGTGCTCGTTGGCGAGCTCGACGAGGGCCTCGCCGTAGCTTACGCGCGTGGCGATTTTCTTGACGTCTGCCATCCTAGAGCTCCTCTCCGGCGGCCGTGAGCTCTGCCATGGCCTGCTCAAACTGTTCATCATTGGGGGCCTTGCCGTGCCAACCAACCTGGTTCTCCATAAAGGACACGCCCTTGCCCTTCAGGGTCTCGGCGATAATGGCGGTCGGCTGGCCCTTGGTGGCGCGAGCCTCGGCAAAGGCGGCGCGGATCTGATCGAAATCGTTGCCGTCGGCAAGCTCCACCACGTGGAACTTAAAGGCGCGGAACTTGTCGGCGAGCGGCATGGGGTCGTTGACCTCCTCGACGGGACCGTCGATCTGCAGGCCGTTGTGGTCGACGATCACACAGAGGTTATCGAGCTGCTGGTTGCCGGCAAACATGGCGGCCTCCCAGACCTGGCCCTCCTCGCTCTCGCCATCGCCCAGCAGGGCGTACGTGCGATAAGTATCGCCCCAGTGCTTGGCGGCAACGGCCATGCCCACGGCGGCGGAGATGCCCTGGCCGAGCGAACCGGTGGACATGTCAACGCCCGGAGTGTCGTTCATGTTGGGATGACCCTGCAGGTGGCTGCCGATGTGGCGCAGCGTCTCAAGATCCTCCTTGGGGAAGAACCCGCGCTCGGCGAGCACAGCGTACAGACCAGGTGCACAGTGGCCCTTGGAAAGCACAAAGCGATCGCGGTCGGCCTTGCGGGGATGGGCCGGGTCGACGTTCATTTCCTCAAAGTACAGATAGGTCATGATGTCGGCAGCGCCGAGCGAACCGCCCGGATGGCCGGACTTGGCAGCGTGCACGCCGGTGACGATGCCCTTCCTTACCTCGTTGGCAACCTTTTTGAGCTCTTCGTCGCTCATTGTGCCTTCCTTTCATCCTCATTAGACAAAATGCGCACGGCACCGAAGGTAATCCCAACACAGCCGCAATGCACGTACGTCATTCATTATGCTGGAAACTGATGGCTTTACCAGAGTTTTTATCATTATTTGAACAATTTAGCAGGCAGAACCGCTGATGAAACGGTTTATCAATGTGAACGTCTTTTGGATGGGACGCGGTCGGCCCTACGCGCTAATGTCCTTGAATCCCTCGCCGAAAGCTTCCGTAACGTCGGCGACCGTCACAATGGCGTGAGGATCGCGCTCGCGCACGATCGTCTTGAGGGTATTGAGCTCTCGACGGTTCACGATGACCATGATCACCGGCTTCTCGGCACCCGAATACATGCCAGTCGCCTTAAACTTGGTACAACCACGACCCAGGCCATACATGATATCGGCAGCGATATCAGGGAACTTGTCCGAGATGATGAGTACCATACGGCGTTTGTTGCCACCATCGACCACGGCATCGATCACGTAGCCGCTAATGACCATCGAAAGGCCTGCATATAGTGCATTTTCGATTGAAAAGACCGGAGCCGACAGCGCGCATACGGCAACATCGATCGCCATGACGGTCGAGCCCACGGGCAGCGAGGTATTACGCGAGATGATTTGGCCAATCGTGTCCGAGCCGCCGGTGTTGGCGCCGGCGCGCAGCACCATGCCGTAACCGATGCCTGTAATAATGCCGCCCCACATGGCAGGGAGCATCAGGTCCGCATCCGCCAGAGGTGCTACAAACGGGGCGAACAGATCGGTAAAGAAGCCCAGCAGCACAAAGCCCGTCGCGGTCTGCACCACGTAGAACATGCCGCCCTCGCGCATAACGACCAGCAACAGCAAGGCGTTCATCACGATCGTCTGAATACCAACGGGAAGCGATATGCCGCGCGATGCGCCGACCGCCTGGATAATGGTGGCAAGGCCCGTAACACCACCGGCAGCAAGGCCGTTGGGAATCAAAAACAGGTCGGTCGCAATAGCGGCCAGAGCGCACCCCAACATAATCTGGGGCAGGTCGTGAAAGAAGTTCATCGATAGAATGCGCTTGATGTCCAGACGATATGCCATGCTACCTCCCTCAAAAAAGCGCACCCAAACGGATGCGCTTCGAACTTCTTGCTGTATTCGATTCTACCGATTCGCCGAACAAAAACCACCCCTGCGCAGGGTTTGCTTTGGATACAAAACCACCCTGCTCGGAGGGTTTTATCCATTTCCACATAAACCGGGCGGTTTATGCAGATGGGATCTCCGCGTCAGCGTTGCCAGTGGCCCAGCGATGGTAGCCAATAACAAACGGGTCCAGGTCGCCATCGTCAAGAACGGCCTCGACATTGCTGGTCTCAACGCCCGTGCGTAGGTCCTTAACCATCTGATACGGGTAGAGCACGTAGCTGCGGATCTGGTTGCCAAAACCAATCGTGGTTTTGGGTCCGCGAATCTCATCCAGGGCCTCGGCGCGCTTCTCGAGCTCAATCTCGTACAGGCGAGCCTTGAGGATCTGCATGCACGCGGCCTTGTTCTGGATCTGGCTGCGCTCGTTTTGGCAGGTGACCACAATGCCGCTGGGGAAATGCGTCACGCGCACGGCGGAGTCGGTGGTGTTAACGCCCTGACCGCCCGGGCCGCTCGCGTGGTACACGTCCACGCGGATGTCATCGGGACTGATCTCGATGTCGATATCATCGGGTAGCACGGGGATGACCTCGACGCCGGCAAACGTGGTCTGGCGGCGCTTCTTGTCGTCGGTGGGGCTAATGCGAACCAAGCGGTGGACGCCGGCCTCGGCGCGCAGCATGCCAAATGCGTCCTTGCCCTCGACGGTAAAGGTCGCGCGGTCGATGCCGATGACCTCAGCAGCGGGGCAGTCGTTAATCGTGACCTTCCAGCCGCGACGCTGGCAGTACTTCATGTACATCTTAAAGAGCATGAAGGTCCAGTCCTGGGCCTCCAGACCACCCTGTCCGGGCTTGATGGTCACAATGGCATCGCCGTGATCGAACTCACCGGTAAACCAGCTCGAAAGCTCAAACTCATCGATGGCACGGGCCAGGCGCTCAGCCGTGGCTGTAGCCTCCTCGCGAAGGGCGGCGGCATCGGGGTCATCCCCCATCTCCTCGGCAAGCTCCAGCGCGGCGCGGGCATCGGAAAGCTCGCCGCGCGCGTTGTCCACGGCAGCGATATCTTCCTTGGTGCGCGCGATTTCCTCCATGGTGGCACGGGCGGCGTCGGCGTCATCCCAAAAGCCGAGGGCCACGCTTTTGGCCTCGAGCTCGGTCACGCGCGTGCGCTTTTCGTCCAAGTGGAGATACGACTCGACCT
>USCN01000187.1 GCA_900553165.1 uncultured Collinsella sp. | reverse complement strand
AGGCCGCAGCCCGAGCCGATGATCTTCTTGGGATCGTAGCCGGTCAGGTGCCACAGCTCGGTGCACACGACGTCGCAGGGGTTGGAGATGCTCACGAAGATGCCGTCAAAGCCGGCGTCGACGATGCGCTTGGCAAAGGTGCGGGCGGCGTCGGTGGTAAAGAACAGCTCGCCGTCGCGGTTGCCGGCGGCCAGCGCGACCTTGCCGGCGGCGTTGACGATGACGTCGCAGCAGGCCAGCTCCTCGTAGTGGTCGTAGCAGTTGACGATCTTGGTGTTGTACGGGACAAACGAAAGGGAGTCGCGCAGGTCCTGGACCTCGGACGTCACCTTGGCCTCGTTGATATCGCATAGGTACAGCTCATCGGCAATGCCCTGCATGAGCAGGCTGTTGGCGACATGTGCTCCTACGTGGCCCTGGCCGACCACACCGATCTTACGCGTCTGGTACATATATGTATCCTTTCGGCCGAGTTTTTCGCGTCGAACCATTGTAGCGTCCTGTTGCCACTTTGCTAGGCTAAAGCGCCACAGATTTTTGGGACATGCCGTAATCTCTACTTTTGGAGTGATTTGGGCCGCTGACGGCATCGCTGGGCGATGTGCTCGCGCGGATGGGGCCGGTCGTTGTACCATAGCTGCAACTGACTCATAAGGAGCATCCATGCCCATTCGCATCCCCGACGCCCTCCCTGCCGCCGCGCAGCTCGAGAGCGAGAACATCTTTGTCATGACTGAATACCGCGCCATCCATCAGGACATCCGCCCGCTGCGCGTGCTGCTGCTCAACCTCATGCCGAAGAAGATCGAGACCGAGACGCAGATCATGCGCAAGCTCTCCAACACGCCGCTGCAGGTGGAGGTGGACCTGCTGCGCACCAAAACGCACGAGGCCACGCACGTGAGCGCCGGCCACCTGGAGACGTTCTATCGCACGTTCGACGACATCCGCGACATCCACTACGACGGCCTGATTATCACGGGCGCGCCGGTGGAGCAGATGCCGTTCGAGGAGGTCGACTACTGGCCCGAGCTCTGCCAGATCATGGATTGGTCCACCACGCACGTGCACTCTACGCTGCACATTTGTTGGGGCGCGCAGGCCGGCCTGTACCATCATTACGGTATCCAGAAGTACGACCTGCCGGCAAAGGCGAGCGGCGTATTTGAGCATTATCTGGTGAAGCCGCAAAGCCCGCTGGTCCGCGGCTTTGATGACCGTTTCTATGCCGTGCATTCGCGCAACACCGATGTGCGCCGCGAGGACGTGGAGGCCGAGCCGCAGCTTGAGGTCGTGGCCGTGTCCGACGAGGTTGGCCTGTACATTGTCAAGTCGACCGACAGCCGTCGCTTTTTTGTATTTGGCCACCCCGAGTACGATACCGACACGCTGCGCCTGGAGTACGAGCGCGACGTGAAGCGCGGGCTCAACCCTCAGGTGCCGGCGCATTACTTTCCGGGCGACGACCCCACCGCCGAGCCGCGAAACGTCTGGCGCAGCCAGGCTCAGCTGTTCTACACCAACTGGCTCAACTACTACGTCTATCAAACCACGCCCTACGACCTAGCACGCGCCGGCGAGGAGCACTAGGCCGCTGTCGTGGCTGTGGCTGCGGCGGTTATCGTGGCCGCTACGCGACGAGCGTGGATAATCGGACACACGAGCGTGGATAATCGGATGCATGTTGAATGAGCGTGGATAATCTCCCGTTTTTAGCTCGTAAGGGGGCCCAAAGCGGGAGATTTTCCACGCTCGATTTTTCTGCAGCTGTTGTACCGGCGGCAGCATCATGCGTCGAGTACATACGGGCCGCATCGCAAACTAGGTAGTTTTGATCCACGGCATTTTTTCTTTCAATGAAGTCGGTGGCTTTTGAGGTTCAAAATGTGGAGACAGGGACCTCTTGACAACCGTTCTACCTGCAGATATAAGCCATTAACCTAAAGCGTTCAAAACCGTCAAGCATTTGGTCAGCTTTTGGTTGGCATTTGGTCAGACTTCGCATGAAACCGCCTGGTACGTTGGCGCCGTTCCAAGAGTTTGGAGGCGACATGGCAAACATGACGGCGAATCAAAGACTTGCAGGTCACATTAAGGCATGCGAACAGCAGATGAGCTGCGTGTACGCGCGAACTGCGGCGGAGGCAAAGCAGATTGAGCGACGGGTGGCGGCGGGAAGTCTAGAGGCGGTCATGCCAGGGCTGTATGCGCGTCCGGAATATTGGTCCGAACTCAAGTTTCGACAGCGTTATCTGCATCGGGTGCGGGCCCTTGCGCAAAAGCATCCCGACTGGACGTTTTGCTCCTATACAGCGGCTGTTATCTATGGCCTTTCGGTTTCGCATGCCAATTTGACGCACATCCATATCGCCGTGGCACCGGCACAATCAACGACGCCGGGCTCTAAGATTATTCGCCATCGCTATGCTCATCGAACGCGGGCCAGCCAGATGGATATTGCCGTGACCGATATCGATCAGACGATTACGGATTGCCTGGTCGATGCGTCGTTTGTCGAGGGGCTGATCATTGCGGACTCGGCGCTCCATGAGCAGCTGTTGTCGAAGGAGCATCTCGTTGAGGCAGTCAACAAGCTTGGCTTAAATCGTCGCGGTGTTGTGACGGCGCGCAGGGTTGCACGGTATGCCGATGGCCTGTCGGAAAGCGGTGGCGAGTCCAAGGCGCGCGCCCTGATGATCGAGCGCGGCTGGCAGACGCCGGAGCTGCAAATTGAGCTGTTCGACCCGGTTGAGCCGGGACGGCCGTATCGCGTCGACTACTTGTGGCGCGTGGAAGATCGGCTGATCATCGGGGAATTTGACGGATTCGTTAAAAGCGAGAAGGCAGCGGAGGAGGGCAAGCTCGCAAAGGCGCAGTTTGATGAGCGCCAGCGCGAGTCGAGGCTTTCGCTGCTTGATAACTGCAGGATCGTGCGCTTGTGCTGGGATGATCTGAGGGATCCGGCAAAGCTCGATCGCAAGCTCAAAGTTGCCGGCGTGCCGCGTGCATGTTGAGGCGGTTGCGGGGCGTTAAGCTGCACGAGCGTGGATAATCGGACACACGAGCGCGGAAATCTGGACGCGCGTTGATTGAGCGTGGATTTTCAGACATACGAGCGTGGATTATCGGACGTTTGAATAATGAGCGTGGATAATCTCCCGTTTTTTGCCCCCGAACAGTTCCAAAGTGGGAGTTTTTCCACGCTTATCTTGCGGGTGCGATACAACGACATTTAGGCGCTGACGATGTTGGGCAGCGGCAGGTCGTGGACGTCGGTGGGGACGTGGTCGATGCGCTGTTCGTCAAAGGCGATGCCGACGATTTGACATGCGGGCGAGAGCATGGACAGGTAACGGTCGT
>USCN01000186.1 GCA_900553165.1 uncultured Collinsella sp. | reverse complement strand
TGGCCGGCGCCGGCCCAGGCGGTCTCCCACTCGGTCATGAGCGACGGGTCGGCCATGATGGAGGCCGCGGAGGTCAGGTCCTGGCCGAGCTTTTGGCCGTAGCCAAAGGCGTTGGCAAACTGTACGAGCGTGTTTGCGCCAACTTCGTTTGCCACCTGGCCAAAGACGACGTTGGAGGACACGGCAAAGGCCTGCTGCAGGCTGATGGTGCCGTAGCTCTCGTTGGCATAGTTGGTGACCGGTGCGTTGCCGATATCCATGGAG
The DNA here is from genome assembly GCA_900553165.1 of uncultured Collinsella sp. GTDB lineage: Bacteria > Actinomycetota > Coriobacteriia > Coriobacteriales > Coriobacteriaceae > Collinsella. The sequence continues at coordinate 3,097 of USCN01000186.1, read as the reverse complement.
CCGGGCGCCTGGTAGGTGCTGGTCAGGCTGGCGGTACCGGTCTCGAGTGCCACGGAAAGCGTAACGACCTTAAACGTGGAGCCCGGCGTGTACAGCGCGTCCATGGCGCGATTGTACATGGAGCCGTCCTCGCCGCCGCCCGTCTGCAGCAGGGCATCGATGTTGGTGTTGTCGTAGGTGGGCGAGCTGGCACATGCGAGCACCGCGCCGGTACGCGGGTCGATGACCACTACAGCGCCCTTAAAGCCCTTGAGTGCCTGCTCGGCCGCCGTCTGGATGCGCGAGTCGATGGTGAGCTTGGCGGTGTTGCCCGGCTGGGTCTGGCCCGCGAGCGACGCGATGGCGTTGTTCCAGCTGGAGTAGTCCTTAGAACCGGTGAGCGTGTCGTTCATGATGCTCTCGATGGCGGTGGTGCCATACTGCTGGCTCACGTAGCCAACCACGTGCGCTGCCAGGTTACCGTTGGGGTAGGAGCGTACGTAGGTGCCGTCCTCCTGCTGCAGCGACTCGGCCAGCGTCACGCCGTCGGACGTGATGATGGAACCGCGCTGGATGTACTTGGAGCGGGCGATGGTGTGGTTGTTGGTCGGCATGTCCTGATAGTCCTTGGCCTTGATGACCTGGACATAGGTGAGGTTGCCGATAAGGATGGCGAACAGCGCCGTAAAGGCGAGCACCGCACGGGTTAGACGGTTGGCGAGCGCAACGCGGCCGAGCACACCGGATTCAGGCGTGTCGAGCAGGCGACGGCGCATGCGCGAGCCGACGGAATGGCTGCCGCTGCCGTAGGAAGACGAGGTGGCAAAGCGCGTGCCCGTCGGGGCGGCGGCAGATGCGACCTGATCATCGGTGATGGCGGCCATGGTGCCGGTGCCGGTAAGCTCGGCCTCGCGTCCGGTCGCCTCGTCACCGGCGCGCAGCAGGAGCGCGACGATGATAAAGCTCGCCAGCAGAGAGGAGCCGCCCTGGCTCATAAAGGGCAGGGTGACGCCGGTCAGCGGGATCAGGCGGGTTACGCCGCCAACGATCAAGAAGGCCTGGAAGCTGATGGCGGCCGTAAGGCCCGTGGCGCTAAAGGCGGCGAGGTCGGATTTAGCGCGGGCAGCCGTGGTGAGGCCACGCACGGCAAAGAGCATAAACAGGATGAGCACGGCGCCGCCGCCCAAAAGGCCCATCTCCTCGCCGATGGCCGAGAAGATAAAGTCGGACTCGACGACAGGGATGTTGTTGGCCATGCCGTTGCCGATGCCAACACCGACCAGGCCGCCATCGGCAAGCGAGAAGAGCGACTGGACGATCTGGTAGCCCTGGCCCTGGGCGTCCTTAAACGGATCGACCCAAACCTGGAAACGCACCTGAACGTGAGACAGGAACTTGTAGGCGCCTACGGCTCCGACGGCTAAGAGCGCAAGGCCGATAACGACATATGAAAAGCGCCCCGTGGCAACGTAGAGCATCAGCAAGAAGATGGTGTAGAACAGCACGGCCGAACCCAGGTCGCGTTCGAAGACGACGACGAGCAGGCACACACCCCACACGGCAAACAGCGGCAGCAGCAGTCGCAGGCGAGGGATCTTAAAGCCCAGGATCTTGCGGTTGGAGATGGAGAGCAGCTCGCGGTTCTCGGCCAGGTATCCGGCCAGGAACAGGACGATAAAGACCTTGGCGAACTCGCCGGGCTGGATGGTAAAGCCCGCGATGCGAATCCACAGCTTGGAGCCCGAGATCGTGGTGCCGATAAAGATAGGCAGCATCAGCAGGATGATGCCGATGATGCCAAAGGTGTACTTGTAGCGCATGACCACGTCGAGGTTTTTGACCAGTGCGAGCGTTCCCACCATGAGCGCCACCGAGACAAACAGGATGATGAGCTGCGAGATGGCGAGAGCGGGGGCGAGACGCGTCACGAACGTGATGCCGATGCCCGAAAGTATAAATACGATGGGTAGGATGGCGGGGTCGGCGCCGGGCGCCAAGATGCGCACGGCGATATGTGCCGCAGCGAAGGCGGCAAAGAGGCCGATCGGCACGGCGAGCGTCTCAAAGGAGATGGCGGCGCCCGCGGTGAGCACGTACATCGCATACAGCAGGATGACGGGGAACGCCGAGGCGATGAGCAAGAGCAGCTCGGTGTTGCGGCGACTCATAAGCGGCACTCCCTTTCTAGTTCTTTTCGGAGGCTTCGGCCTCGGCGGACTGTTCGGCGGTTTTCTCGGAATCTGATTCGGAGGTCGATCCCTGATTGGTGTTGTCGCGAATCGTTTGCGCGTCGATCACCTGGCGGGTCTGCTCCTCATCGATCTGGTGGCGGTACTTGGATATCGTGTCCTGCGCATCGTCGACACTTGTTTGCGGAATGCCCGCCTTGAGGCGGTTTTGCGTGTCTTCGGGCAGGTCGGACAGCTTGATACTGGTTTCGCTTTCGAGCCAGTGAAGCTTGAGTCCGAGCGGCTTGCCGGGAAGGCCGCGCCAGACGGCGACATTGCCCTGGTAGGTACCCAGGTAGTACGAGCCGGTGACACCCGTGTAGGCCCAGATGGCAGCCGCCAGCACCAAGACGAGACCTAAGACGACGCCGATGGTGACGTTGCGGCGACGCACGCGTTGCGCCTCGCGCATAACGCCATCGTCAACCAGGTCAACGACTACTACGGTCACGTTGTCGTGGCGGCAAGCGCCGCGTCCACTAGGTTGTCAACGCAGATTTGCGCGGTTGAGGACTGCGTGGCGATGTTCTCGATATCGCTATCGGGAATCATGCTCGAAAGGCCGTCAGAGCACAGTATCAGGCGGTCGCCTTCCTCGATATGCAGAGTGAAGTGGTCGGCATACATGGCGGGGTCTGAGCCCAGCGCACGGGTGATGACCGAACGGTTGGGGTGGACGCGAGCCTCGTCTGCCGTGATCTCGCCGGCGTCCACGAGCTCCTCCACGTAGGAGTGGTCGCGGGTCACGCGGATGAGCGTGCCCTCGTGGAGCAGGTAGGCGCGAGAGTCGCCCACGTGGGCGATGGCGAGCGTGTCGTTTTCGATATAGGCGCAAGTGGCTGTGCAGCCCATGCCGGGCTTGCCTAGGCCGTTCAGGGCCGCCTCGATTA
>USCN01000185.1 GCA_900553165.1 uncultured Collinsella sp. | reverse complement strand
CTCAACTAGTCGTTTCTTCTTGTTGCGCATCTGCGCTTCCATCTGGCGCAGCAGGTCCATATCGGACTTGGGGCCGCCCGTTCCCAGGCCGCCCATGCCGCCCAGCCCCATGGCATCCAGACCGGGAATATTGGGCATGCGCATCTTTTTGCCCTTCTTACCCTTCTTGCCCTTCTTGCCGCCGGCCTGCGCCTGATTGGCCATCGTGCGCATGCGGCCCATCATCTTATTCATCTCGCCCCACTGCTTCATAAGGCTATTGACCTCGGTGGGGGTCACGCCGGCGCCCTTGGCAATGCGGGCACGGCGCTGGCCGTTGATGATGGAGGGGCGAAGGCGCTCCTCCTTGGTCATCGACATGATGATGGCCTCGTTCTTATCGAAGATACCTTCGTCCAGGTTACCACCCATCTGGTTAAGCGCACGCTGGCCACCGGGGAGCATGCCCAGAATGCCCTTCATGCCGCCCATCTTCTTGACGGCCTTCATCTGGTCGAGCATGTCGTTCATGGTAAAGCCCTCGCGCAGCATGCGCTCGGCGGCCTCGAGCTGCTCGGCGTCGGCCGCCTCCTGGGCCTTCTCGATAATGCCGACAACGTCGCCCATACCCAGAATGCGCTTGGCCATACGATCGGGGTAGAACGGCTCCAGCGAATCGGGCTTCTCGCCCATGCTCACAAACTTGATGGGCTTGCCGGTCACCTGGCGCACGGAAAGCGCGCCGCCGCCACGGGCGTCGCCGCCGAGCTTAGAGATAATCACGCCGTCAAAGTCGGTGCGCTCGGCGAAGGTCGAGACGACGTTGACGATATCCTGACCGGTCATGGCATCGACGACCATCAGCACCTGATCGGGCTTGACGGCCTTCTTGATGTCCACGGCCTCCTGCATCATCTGCTCATCGATCTGAAGACGTCCGGCGGTATCGACGATGACCACGTCGCGCAGGTGGTCGACGGCCTCCTGGATGGCGCCCTTGGCGATATCGACCGGGTGCGCACCGTCGCCGCGGAAGACCGGTACGCCGATCTCGCCACCGAGCGTGGCCAGCTGGTCGGCAGCAGCGGGACGGTAGACGTCGCACGCGGCGAGCAACGGCGAGCGACCCTGCTTCTTGAGCAGGTAGGCCAGCTTTACGGCAGCCGTGGTCTTACCGGAGCCCTGCAGACCCACAAGCATGATGACATTGGGAATACGGTTGCTAAAGACGAGCTTGCTCTCGGTGGAGCCGAGCATCTCGGTAAGCTCGTCGAGCACGATCTTGACGACGTTTTGCGCCGGAGAGAGCGACTCCATGACCTCTGCGGTCATGCAGCGCTCCTTGGTCTTGGCGACGAACTCCTTGACGACCTTAAAGTTAACGTCGGCCTCGAGCAGCGCCATGCGAATATCGCGCATGGCCGAAGTAATATCGGCCTCGGTAAGCTTGCCCTTGCCGCGCAGGCGGTCAAATGTGTCGTTGAGGCGATCGCTCAGGGAATCAAACACTAGTCACTCCTTAATTGGACTCGCCCACCAGGGCGCGGCAGAAATCTTTGGCATTGAACTCCTGCAGGTCATCGACCTGCTCGCCCACGCCCACGCGCAGGATCGGGAGCTTGAGTTTCTCGGCCACGGCCATGGCGATACCGCCCTTAGCCGTGCCGTCGAGCTTAGTCATGATAATACCGTCCAGGCCCAGCGCCTCGTTAAACTCGAGCGCCTGGTTCAGACCGTTTTGGCCCGTCGCGGCGTCGATCACAAGCACGACCGAAACCGGCATGGGACCGGCGGCCATATTGGCGGCGCGCTTACGGGTCACATTGACCACCTTGGCAAGCTCGCGCATGAGCTCGGGGCTCGTGTGCAGACGACCGGCGGTATCGATGAGCACCAGGTCGCTGCCGCGCTTGTCGGCCTCGTCGAGCACGTCGTAGCAAACACTTGCCGGGTCGGAGCCGCGGTCGCGCTTGATGACGGGGACGCCAGCGCGCTGACCCCACACATCGAGCGGAAGGTATCGGCCGAACCGATCACGACGTTCTTGCCGCGGGCGGCCATGGCGCTCGCGATCTTACCGACCGTCGTGGTCTTGCCGGCACCGTTAATGCCCACAAACAGCACGCAGCTCGGCGTATCGGAGAACGGATCTCGCTCGATGGGCACAAAGTGCTGCTCAAGCTGCTCGGCCAGGGCGCGACGGAGTTGCGGGGCGGTCTTGAGGTTCTTCTTGGCCGCGGCATCGCGCAGGTCATCGGAGACCTTGATGGCGACCTCGGCGCCCATGTCACCCATGACGAGGGTGTCCTCCAGGTCCTCCCAAAAATCCTCGTCGACCTCGCCGCCAAAGTAAAAGACCTCGTTGAGGGCCTCGCGACTGCGCTCAAGTCCGCGCGAGAGAGCGTCAAAGAATCCCATTATGCATTCACGACCTTTCCGGTTTCGCGATCGAGTTTTTGCGAGACGACGCGACTGACGCCGTCGGCTTGCATCGAGACGCCATAGAGGACGTCAGCGTCCTCCATAGTACGGCGCTGATGCGAAATGACCAAGAGCTGCGTATCGGAACGCAACACATCGAGCGCGTCGATGAGCTTGGACAGGTTGGCGTCATCAAGCGCCGCCTCGACCTCGTCCAGCACATAGAACGGCACCGTACGCGTGCGGTACACGGCAAAGAGCAGGGCGAGCGCCGTCAGGCTCTTCTCGCCACCCGACATGAGCATCATCTTGGTGATGCGCTTGCCGCGCGGCTGCGCCACGACCTCGATACCCGTATCAGCCGGGTGCTCGGGGTCGGTCATCTCCAGATGCGCCTGTCCACCCGGGAACAGCATGGCGAAGATCTCGCGGAAGTTCGCATCGACCTTCTCAAAGGTAACTAGGAAGGCCTTACGCATCTTGCGGTCGATAGCCACGGTTATCTTGGTGAGCGCCTTGCGCGCGCTCTCCAGATCGGCCAGCTGCTCCTCGATGTAGTCGGCGCGGCGCTTAAGCTGCTCGTACTCCTCCATGGCAACCTGGTTCACGGGGCCCAGATTGTTGATCTGACGCACGAGCTGGTTGAGCTCGCGCTCGGCGGCATCGCGGTCCGTGGGCGCCGGAAGCATGAGCGCTTCCTCGAGTACCGTAGTGCCATCGGCGGTAATGGCCTTGATGGCCGCCTCCACCTGCACCTCGAGCTTGCCGCGTGCGACCTTGAACCCGTTTTGCGTCGCGGCAGCGGTATCAACCTTATCTTTGGCGCGAGCGACTTCGGCCTTGGCGTCCTCGATGGTCTTCTTGAGCGAGGCGGAGTCTGCCTCCTCGAGCGAAGCCTGGTCACGCAGGCGCGCTGCCCAATCCGACGCGCGTTCCAACAGGGCAGAATAGCGTTCGTGCATGGGATCGACGCGCAGGCGA
>USCN01000184.1 GCA_900553165.1 uncultured Collinsella sp. | reverse complement strand
GGTACGCCCGCCACACGCGGCGCCTATCGTCCCATCGGCATCAACCGTAACAGCCAGCTCGCCGTGCTGCAGCTGCGCCCCTATGCGCAGCCGGCCTACCGCGCCGTGCAGTGGATGGCCTTTGGCTCCAACTCGTTTAACGCGCTGGTTCCGCTGTACGCCAACGTCGAGACCATGCCCGAGTACTATGCCGACACGCAGGCTCGCGTGACGTCCGAAAACTTCTACTGGGCCAACCGCCTGATCGGCGCGCTGGCCGCCGTCCGCTTCCATGAGTGCGGTCGCGCGGTCGAGGATTATCAGGAGAAGGTCGGTGGCATGGGCCACAAGCAGATCCATGACGTCGATGCTGCCGTAGCCGCTCTGCCTGAGGCCGAGGTACCTGCCGAACTTGCACGCGCCAATGAGGCCTTTGCCGAGCGTGTTCGCGTAGAGACCGATGCTCTACTGGGTAAGGTGCTCTACACCACGAGCTGCGCCATGAAGAACTCTTTCGCGATGAACGACAACGTGAGGTAGGGATTTCCCGTCGATCGAATAGCGCTAAAACGCTTTGTCGCTTTCACTCAATCTTGGGTACAAGAACGCCAATGCAGTTGTTTGTGATTGGAGACAACCATGGTTATGAAACTCGATCAGCTTGTTAACGGCGCCATCAACGTTGGCTTTGGCGCTGCCGCCGTTGCCGTCGAAGGCGGCAAGAAGGTCCTCGACGACCTTAATACCAAGGGCGAACAGGTGCGCAAGGACACCGCCACCCCCGATATCGCCCGCAGTGTGTCCGACATGTTCGAGCAGGCCGGTGGCACCATCTCCGATCTGACCGAGCGCTTGGGCATGCAGGGCGAGACCGCGGCCCAGCGCGTGCTCGACGAGCTCATCCTTGCCCGCGTCCGCGTTATGACCGCTCCCGAGCGCACGGCCTTCCTGGCCCATGTGCGCGACATCGTCGATTCGGTCGAGGACAACGTGACCTCGGTGCCCGTCGAGTCCGTTGAGCCCGACGATGCGAAGGATACCGAAGAGGTCGAGTAGCAGCGCAGATGGCAGATTCCACCACCGATTACAACAATCTAGATCCCTTGGGTGACGAGGCGGCGGTTGTCGATGAGGTCGACGCCGCCGTCTCGGGCGCTCGCAAGAAGCCGCGCGCTGTCGATATGGTCCCCGAGGAGCCCGAGGCGATGGCGCCGGATGAGGAATACCAGCTCACGCCGGCGGGTCGCCGCGAGCGCATCGGGCAGATTGTTCGCCTGGTCAAAAAGTACCGCGTGTGGGATAACCTCACGCCGGTTCGTTTGCGCCGCCTGCTCGAGGAACTCGGCCCCATGTTCGTTAAGATGGGGCAGATTCTGGCTAACCGGTCCGAGATTCTGCCGCAACGCTTTTGCGACGAGCTGCGTCGTCTGCGGTCCGACGTGGAGCCGGTGCCGTACGAGGTCGTACTCAGTTGTCTGGAAGAAGAATACGGCCTGCGCCTGGGGGAGATGTTCGATGCGATCGACCCCAATCCGCTTGGTAGCGCATCACTCGCGCAGGTGCACCGCGCTCGTCTGGTGACGGGCGAGGACGTGGCCGTCAAGGTGCAGCGCCCCGGTGCGCAGCAGGTTATGGCACAGGACATCGATATCATCCGCTCGGTGGTGCGTATCGTTTCCAAGTTCGTCAACACCGATCAATTCGTTGATCTGCACGGCGTAGTCGAGGAGTTGTGGACTTCGTTTCGCGAGGAGACCAACTTTTTGGCCGAGGCCAAAAACCTCAACGACTTCTACGAGTTCCATAAGAGCGTTCATGGCGTGACGTGCCCTAAATCCTATCTGGACCTGTGCACCGAGCACGTGGTGGTTATGGACTACGTCGACGGCATTTCGATCGCCGATCCTGAACGCTTGGTGGCCGAGGGCTATGACTTGGAAAAGATCGGTGCCGCGATTGTCGAGGACTACTCGACGCAGGTGCTCGACGACGGCTTTTTCCATGCCGACCCGCATGCGGGAAACATTATTCTCAAGGACGGCATCGTTTACTTTATCGACTTGGGCATGGTCGGACGCATGTCGAGTCACGATCGCGGTATCGTCAAGGACATGATTTTCGCCGTGGCCGAGGGTGACGTGCCCAAGCTCAAGGATTCGCTCATGCGCTTCGCCGTGACGCGTGGCGACTCGGCTGAGCTCGATCATTCGGCCTTTTTGTCCGATCTTGACTTTATCGTGGCTGACTTTGCGGGCCTTGACCTGAAGGATTTGGACATCGGCGAGTTTTTGACCTCGCTGTTAAACCTGGCGCGCAAAAACGACGTTGAGCTGCCGAGTGTGGTGACGATGTTCGCCCGCGGCATGGTGACGCTCGAGGGCCTGTTGACCGAGTACATGCCCAACGTCAACATGATCCAGATTATCCAGACGCATATCAAAAACGAAAAAAGCACCTATGCGCGCGTGCGTGATATGGGACGCGATCTTGCCGCGAGCAGCTATCGCGCGGCCAAGGGTTCGCTCGAGGCGGCCGAGTATCTGGGCTTGGCTTCGCGTATGCTCACGCGCGGCCAGCTTAAGGTGAACACGCAGATTATGAGCAGCGATAAGGCGCTGCGACAGCTGGGCGGAATTATCGACCGCATGTCGATGGCAATTGTGATCGCCGGCCTGTTTATCGGTTCGTCGGTGGTGTACTACGCACGCATCGAGCCGGTTGTGTTTGGTATCCCGGTCATTGGCTTTATGGGCTACGTGAGCGCGCTGGTGCTGGCGCTTATGCTGGGTCGCAATATCTGGCTCAACAGCCACGGCGGCAAGCACTAGAGGCTGCGGCCGTCACCGCATTCTCCTATCGCAAACAATAGCTTTTACCTTGGGCTTCGCCTGCGTGCGAGGCCCTTTTGCGTGATACCATACTGACGGTAATAATCGATGGCCTAGATGGTGGTGCGGAGACGCACGAATGCGCGGTTTTCCTGCGCGTTTGGGAGAATCGGGGTGCAAGTCCCCGGCTGTACCAGTAACCGTAATTCCTCTTGGCTCGGGATGTTCGCGTCGCAGATCGGACGGCGCGCCTGAGCCGTTAAGGTTAAGTCGGATCGCCTCCCATCTTGCATGCGGCTGCGGCGTATGCTGCCGGTGTGCATAGGGCTCTGGAGGGAAGAGAGATCCCGATGGGGGAACTCGAGCGCAACATGCGCGATGACGCGGGGCAGCCTCAAGGCAACGCTCCAAGTACAGACAATGGGGGACAAATGGATATGTTTGAGGACGAGCGCGAGCGCGTCTCGTTGCATCGCCGTGGCGCGATTGCACGCGGTGTAGCCAAGCGCGGCCTGGTGGCATTCCTGGCCTTCGCGATGGCCTTTGGCACCACCCCGGCTCAGTTGTGGGCCGAGGGCGCCGAGGGCATT
>USCN01000183.1 GCA_900553165.1 uncultured Collinsella sp. | reverse complement strand
CGCATCGACAACTACCTTGCCGGCTCCCCTATGGCAGGCCAGGGCTACAACTTTGCCGTTGCTGCCTGGAATACCGGCGTCGATCCCCGTTGGTCCCCCGCCATCGCCTGTATCGAGAGCAGCAAGGGCCTCTATTGCGCCGGCTCCTATAACGCCTGGGGCTGGAGTGCCCGCGGCGGTGGTTGGCGTAGCTTTGGTAGCTGGAGCGAGAGTGTCTCCGCCCACGTTGCCTACCTGGGCGCCAACTATGGCTCCACGCTTACCCCGGCAGCCGCCAAGAAGTACTGCCCGCCCACGTGGCAGGACTGGTACAACAAGGTCGCCAATCAAATGAACCGTATTTAAGTGCAACTGCAAAGGGGCCCCAGACGGGGCCCTTTTCGATTATCTAGGAGACGACACCGGTCGCGTTGCCGATAACAACGACGACGCACATGACGGCAAACATAAACCCGAGCGCCTTGAACCATAGTTCGACAAAAGCACTCCCCCGATACCGATCGAGTACGGGAAAACGACGTCGAAGCCTACGCCGGTCGAGCGTTCCGAATGTAATGAGCAGCACCAGGCCATCGACCATAAAGAAATACTCAAGTGCCAAATACCACGTTGGATAGTTTCGGTTTTCGCCCGTCGGCGTAAATACCGCAAAATGGCTGCCCATCAGCAGCAACAATGTTGTCGCATAGACGCATCCATTCCATATGCGCCCCACGGGCTCGGGGATACGCGAGAGCAGACGCGCACATTTGGACGTCACGAGAGAGACGATCGAACGCCGGCTTGCAGAAGACGGAAGCGTGAGGGCAACCGGCTGCTGTACCCGTTGCACCTGTGGCACCGCGGCCCGGGGCACGCTGGCAGCAGAAAAGGTCACGGGCGACGGTGCAGGGAGACATAGCTCATATGCCGCACGCGCAGCATGCCCCAGTGCCTTTGCACTCGCAAAGCGCTTGGCGGGATCGAGCGCCATCGCCATGCAAATCACATCCGCCAGCGGAACGGGAATGCCATGCGCCTCGCATTGCTCACGTATGTCCCGCCCCGGCTTGGGGTCAGTTCCCGTCAGGCAAAAGAACAGCAGCGCGCCAAGCGCGTAAATATCGCTGCGGACGCTCGTTTGCCCAAACCCAAACTGCTCGGGCGGCGCATAGGAACGCGTGCCAAACTTGACGGTGTCGGCGTCGGCGCCATCGCGCCAAACGCGCGCGATTCCCAGGTCAATAATCACCAGCGACGAGAAGGTCATGCCGGCATCGGTCGCGTATCTCACGCCCGACACGATGATATTCGAAGGCTTAAGGTCGCGGTGGATAACCGGTGCCGCCGCCTCCCCCGCCGCCGCAAAGCCGACATGGAGCTCGCTCACCGCATCGCACAGGACGGGATACAGCTCTCGAGCATAATCGGGCGTCGCCCCCAGGCGGCCCACCAACGCCTCGAGCGTCTCGCCTTCGACGTACTCCATCACCACGTCAAGCTCGTCGCCCACACGGCGGCAATCGACGATTCGGGGCAAGTGCTCAAAACGACGACCGGCGCGCTGGGCCGCAAACAGGCGCTCATATGCTCCGCCAATCTGCGCCGAAGCATCGATGCGTTTACGGACAAAGGGGCCAAGCGAACCACCGCTAGAGCCCTCAAAGTACACAAGCTCGGTAGTCTCGACATCCGAGAGCTTGAGCACGCGCTCCACACGATAGCTGTCATCGCGGTCGAGCGACGCCAAATGCTCGGCAAGCGCTACCGTCAGCTTGTCATCGGAATATGTTGGGCTCTGAGTATCCATGGTGTTCATCATAGCGCAGGGCGCGGACGCCCCATGGTATCCGCGCCCTGTTCGTTTGCATGGTTGTTCTGGTGACACCGCCGGCTCAGCCATCGGCCACTAACTCACCGTTTCCTCGCCAAAGCGATACAGCTCTTCATTGACCTTTTGCAGACTGCAGCCACGGTCGATGCAAAAGATAATGATTGCATCGCGACGGTCTTTGCAGTTGAGGACGCTCACTCCGGCAGCCGTCAGGGCGCGGTTGGTCTCCTTCATCGACAGCGCCATTGCAAAGGCAATCTGCAGCACCTTATTGCGGCTCGGATGCCGCGCACCGGTAAAAATTTGATAACCAAAGGTCTCATTAAGGTCGGCCATGCGCACCACGCGCGAGCGCTCTAAGCCCTTTTCCTGTAGCAGCTGCTTAAGGTAGTCCGAAAGCGACGGGGCGGCAAAGTCGTGTTCTTTGATATAACCATCGATGTTTGGCGCGTCGAGGAGCTCATTGAGCAACTCGTCCGTCAGCTTTTTATCGGGCATACGACCTCACCTCCCCAGATCGCATAGTAATCATGTTGTTTATTCTAGTTAAAAGCCGCTCACATCAGAACGTTCCCAGCTAGCAACCTGATCGGGAGATACCGTGCTCATCGCTTCGAACTTCCAGGTGCCGCCCGCTTTGAGATGGTTGGTGTTCGCAAGAGCCGTTCCCACCTGATTGCCGTCTGCGTCATACAGAACATACTCAATCTGAATGTAGCTTTGCTCTTTATCCGTATTATTGGTCAACGTGCCAGTGATCTTATACGCAAACTGATTAGACGTATCGCCGGCTTCATCCGAAACCGTATAGGGTTCTTGTGCCTCTTTTTGCTCCTCGACTTGCTGGGTCTGTTCGGCAGGCTTTGCTGCATCACCCGTAGACGAATCAGACGAGTTACCGCCCATAGAACCTACGACGCCGGCAACAACGAGCACCACGATGACACCCAGAATGATCTTGCCGATCGGCTTCTTTCCCTCTTTTGCCATTATGCATCCTTCCCACGATCCGGCTACCGTGCCGGCACACAGCACATCGTAGGAGGCAGCGAACTCAAATTCATTAGCTGGGAGCTAATGTCGCAACACAGTTTGCCATCTGGCGCTCATTGAGTCCTTTTTTCTTCACCGAACTCATGCCTTTGTTGTTGACTATTAAACATTTAGACGTAAACTGCTTTGTTACCTTGTCAACATCTGAAAGGAACCTCATTGGGAAAAGACGTACTGGTGCAGCAACTCGTCGACTCATTCGACAACTGGCCCGCCAAAAATTCCGGTTGCGAATCGTCCCGCATGACGCAAGAGCTCTATCCTTTTGACAAGCTCTTCTCTCCCATCAAAATTAACAAGCTCGCCGTCAAAAACCGCATTGTCATGGCACCGATGGGCAATATCGACATGTGCGAGGAAACTGGCCGCCCCAGCGACATGATGCTGCAGTACTTTTTCGCCCGCGCCAAAGGCGGCTGCGGCCTCATCACAACAGGACTCGTGCCGGTAAGCCACGGCATCGATACCACGGTCACCGAGCTGGACAAGCTCACCTATTTCCCGCGCATCGATCGAAGCCGAACCGTTATGGCAG
>USCN01000182.1 GCA_900553165.1 uncultured Collinsella sp. | reverse complement strand
TGTCGGCTGCCAGCGGGTGCGTTGCAAAAGGTGTGCCCAGCGTTTCGAGCGCGTACTTCACGTGTGCCATGTCGTTGACCGAAGCGTCCTCGGCAAGCTCTGGATCGTAGATCGATGCCATGCGTGTGTTCGCTCCGAACCCGATGGATGCGCTGGAGAACGGCTGGCTGGAGCCCTCTCGGTACAGATCGATTGTGCCGGCGGTCAGCAAGGTGTTGCCGTCGTTTCGCACCGTGACCATGAAGGATTCGCCTGCTGCTCCGGGCACCACCGCGCCCGAGGTAGCGACTGCGCCCGTCGGAGTGGCACACGCCACCAAGGGCACTTCGATGCCGTGTAGTTCTGCCTCGCTCTTCTCCGCGCTCACAATGTGCGTGGCGAGCGCGGAGAGCATGCTCCCCGACGTCAAAAATGTCGTTATCTGATCGACGGGATGGTCCAGCTCGCACATCACGAACGGCTCCGTAAACAGATCGCCTGCCAAGGTGCTGGCGAAGATGCGGAAGTGCTTGCCCATCACTGCTACCGGGTTGCCTTCTTCGTCGTAGGTTTGCCCCACCTTGCCATCGGTGTTCTCTACATAGAGCACGCACCTGCCGTTGTTGCTTACGCTAAACGATGCCGGGCCACAGCCTGCGGCACCCACGGGCTGCGTTGCAAATGCCGATGCGCCTCGCGTCCAAGTAATATGCTGCAGTTGCTCGTTGACGGTAGCCAAAAAGCCCGTGTGCTGCGGCCACGGCACCGCGTGGGGTACTGTGGCATCTGGCGACATAACGCCCCAGCTCGCAATGGACTGGCCGATCACGGCGTACGATGCACAGCCACAACCGCCTGCGGTCTCGTATGCAATGGGCACCACCATTTTGCCGTTGATATTCTCGGGCGCGCCGAGCTCGATGCTCGACGGTGCCTGCGGAAAGCGGAGGACCTGACGGAACGTGAGACTGTCGCCCGAAACGTCCGACCACAGGGTAAAGCACTCCAGCGCAACCTCGGCCTCGCTGCCGAGCGTCTTTTCTGCGGTGGTTCCGCGGCGGTGGAGGTAGGCGCCCGACAGGCGCCCGTCGACAAGTGTCTTGCCCACCGTGATGCGTGGGCACTGCAGGCAATGGTAGCCATCCTCCTGAAGGCGGCCGCGCGAGATGCTGCGCCACGACGTGTGCGATATCACGCGAACTCCGTCGTTGCTTATGCGCAGGCGCACAACGGACAGTATGCCGGATGTGCTCGCCGTATCGAAAAGGGTGTTGTCGCCGGCGGGGCGCTCGCCCGAGACCAGCAGCACGTAGGCGTCTTGGTTTCCTCTTCCGTCCGTATATTCCACTACGTCGAAGTCGTAATCGTATATGCTGTCGCGCTCCACGTCGCCCTCGCCAAACCCAAGGGGAAAGTCCACAGGCGTGGGAGCGGACCACGTCCCGTTTGCCTTTGTGTGTACCACCAGGCGCGAGCGACCATTGTCGCCGTAGCGCACCGAGGCGATACGGAACAGGCATTCTACGCCGGCAATCATTGCCAGCTTCATGTGGGCTTCGCTGAGCACGCCAGCAAACAGCACGTTGTCGCTCGAGGGCTTGATGCCGCCACGCTCGTCCTCCGACACGCCGGCAGAATCGGCGTTCGGGTCGGCAACGGTGTTCGTTGCCTGACCGATGTAGGTGTACTCATACATCGGCGCGGCGTTTTCGTCGTTCTCTATCAGTGCATGGACGAAATGCTCGATCTGTCCCGTGTCGTCGCTTTCTGCATCCGCCTCGAGCTCAATGCGCGTGACCGCCCGATCCCAATCGCGCACGACAGGCGCGGCGTTTACGGCAGTGGCCTTAACCTCGGCGCGTGCGAGCAGCTCGGCGTTGGTGACGATGGTGGCCGATGCGATAAATTGCGGAACGCCGCCCGCCTCGATGTTGCCGGGCGTGCCGAAGCGGGCGTCCAGCGTGTAAGGCGTATCTCCACCCAATGCGAGCTCAGAGCGCTGGAGCGCATACTGGTCGCCATTGTTCACCGACATATTCCACGAATCGATGAGTGTGGGCCACGACCCCGACCAAGCCTTGGTGGTCCACTTGAACATTACGAACTGGAGTATCACATCGACATCGACGTCTGCACCTACGCGCAGTCGCGGAAGCTGGTGTCCATCCGCCTTCTCGTACCCAATGAACAGCGTGAGGGATGCGGCGCCGCGCACGGCAGACGAAGCGACGCCTGCAACGCCGGCGCCAAAGGTGACGGCGAGCCCGATCTGGATGGTGAACGAGCCCGACGTGTTTGAATAGTCGAGCGAAATGTTTTTAAAAAACGCCGCGCCGCTGCCGTGCGTGTGGGCACCCACGGCGAGCGCCAGTTTTGCCAGCACCCAGGGGTTGACGTTTAGGAAAAATGGCACCGGTCCTAGGGTAAACTGCTCGGTCCAATTGAGGTCGGTTCTTACCTGGAAGAGGGCCTTAATATTGCCGTATGCGGGGTCGTTGTTGTTACCCCAGGTTTTGCCCACCCAATCGTAGGCGAGCGAGCCGTACAGCTGTGTGGCGATATCCATCGTGAACAGCGGCGTGCAATGGTGGCGAAGGAGCTTGGTGTTTCTTGGATCGGTGCCCGAACCGGCACTCATCCTCTTGTACTGATTCCACTTCCCCTCCATCTCGTCGAGGTAGCGGTTTGCCTGCTTGGCGCCCGACTCGCGCGGCGATTTCTTCCAGTATTCCGGATCAGGGTTGCCCGAATCGTTCATATAGCTAGCTGGTTTGTACCCTCCGCCAAACAGCACGTATCCAGCAAACGAGAAATCGAACAGAATGGGAAATGTGGGCATCCAGCACGTGAACTTATTGCCGCCGATACCGGGAAACGCCGCGGGGAAATCAAACGGAGTGATCTCTTGGTCCATGGTGGTGGGAATGATGGTGGTCGAGCCCGATTCCGCCTTTGCGGCCGGCGCGGTGACAACGGCCATAGGGGATGAGAGCGTGTAGGTTTTGCCCTGGTAGTCGAGCATAAAGCGCAGCTTGCACCCTTCCTCCAGAAGGCCCGAAGCTGCATCGAGGAACGTGTCTTCGAGCGTGAACGTCGCCAGATTATCCGCGCCCGATGCGCTGGCCTTGATCTGGCCGATCTGCGTGACGGTTTCGGTTGAGCTGCCCGCAGAGGACATCACTTTATTGATATGCAACGTTGCCTGCCCGCCCTGCGGCAGATGAGCCTGCACGGTAAAAGCGTGCGTGTCGGGCTGGTCGTTTGCTGCTTCGTCCGCTGGCATTGCCATAAACGTGGCGTCGGCGTACTGGATGTCCCATTCGTCGAACGTGAGCTGTCGAAAGTACGGCTCGCCATCGGAGAGCGGACGTGTGGGTGCGGTAATAGCGGTGCCGCCCTGGATACGCGCAAGGGGAATCTCGACAT
>USCN01000181.1 GCA_900553165.1 uncultured Collinsella sp. | reverse complement strand
TCGCGCGCGGCAAGCGCCTCGGCAAACCCGCGGCAGGGCTTGTCCATCATCTCTTGGCTCATACACATGCACCTTCAAGTCATATACATCGGTCGAGCGGCAACCGCCGACCGACCGCATCGATCACATAATGGTGCTAAGTCTAGCCCATAAGCACATGAGCGTCAGCGCACCTGGCCATCGCGGATTTCTATGGCACACGATAGGCGGCAGCGACACAAACATGGGACACATGGCCCACGTTTCGAGACTCCCGGGCAGCGGCAACTGGGGCATACATATAGGTAAGGAGCCCTATGTTGGGGCAACGCTCGCCACGACACCGGACGACGAATGGAGGAATAACCGCACAGCAAACAAAGGCATCATGTGCATGCGTAACCGCCGCCCCAGCGATCCGCGGCACACGATGTCCCTGGCAGACAAGGAGGACGCCACCATGAAGAAAAAGACCCTATCGATCCTTTCCCTTTGCATCGCCCTCTTTGCCGTGTTTGCCCTTGTCGGCTGCGACGGGAGCGCATCGGGCGGCGGCAGCGCCTCCAAGAGCGAGAGCAAGGAAAAGGTCCCCGTCGCCAAGAAGACCGACTTTATCTGGTTTAAGGTCGAGATGCCCGAGGGCGTCGGCGTAAGCGACTCCGCCGGCAAGAATGCCGACAGGGTTCAGCTCACCTTCCCCGAAGACGAGAACGCCTCGGCCGATCGCTTTATCCCCGTTTGGAAAAAAGCGCTGACGGCCGAGGAATCCAACGCCGACCAGGCGGAAAAGAAGGGGGATACGTTCCAGTGGAAGGATGGCGGGTCCGTCGAGTATAACGGCAGGACGTGGCTCGTCGGAACATACGAGGACAACAGCGGCATCTCAACCATGCTTTTTACCGACGTTGAGCCGGGAAGCGCCTACGTCCTCATCTCGAACTTCGACCAGCACAAGAAAGAAGCCGAGACACTCCTCAACTCCATCGAGTTCCCCGACGACATGAAGAAAGCAGTTGACGAGGCACGCGAAGTCGAGATTTCGAGCATCGAGATCAAGTAACGGGGCACCCGCACGTGCCTATGCGCACCCGCGCACATGCGCTCCATTAAAACAACGGGCGCCCAACCCGGGGAGGGCCGACATCGGCCCTCCCCTCTTTTGTGCCCGCGTATATTGCCACTTGTCGGCGCAAATCCTGCCCCCAGAATGGGACACATGGCCCACCCGAACGAGCCGCTCGCGCGTACAGTAAAGACAGGTAATCCATGGGCGGTTACAGATCGAGGAGGACACGACCATGAAAAAGAAGGCCTTTGCGATTCTCACCCTCTGCATGAGTCTTTTTGCCGCGGTTGCCCTGGTGGGTTGCGGCGGAAGCGGTGGCGCTGCTGGCAGTGGCGGTGGCGGCGGAGCAGAAAAGCCAGCCGTGGATATGAGGACCGACTTCATTTGGTTTAAGGTCGAGGTGCCCGAGGGCGTCGAAATCACGGACGTCGCAGGCGACACCGCCGATAGGGCCCAGTTTAAGTTCACCGAGAGCGAGCACGCCAGCGATCGCTTCATCCCTGTCTTCGACTCCGACAAGAACGCCGACGAGCTGTTCGACTACGAGGCCAAATGGAAGGCCAACTTTGAGTGGACCGAGAATGATCCCGTCAAGTACAACGGCAAGACTTGGCGCAACGCTTCCTATACACACTCGGGCGGCGTAACGACTGAGTACTTCACCGAAGCAGGCGGCGGCAGCGTTTACGTGAGCATCGACAATGTCGAGGAGCACAAGGACGCCGTCGAGACCATGATGAAGTCTCTGGAGTTTGCCGATGACATTGCCAAGGCCAAGACCGAGGCCATGGACGTCAAGCTCGACGATATCGAGATCAAGCGCTAAGCGACTGGCGAGCGCAACGGGAAACACGGTCGCAGAGCAAACAAGCGACGGTACCCCAGCACTTCGTACCCAGGGAGGGCCGGTAAACCGACCCTCCTTTTCTTATGCCGATAGCCGGCGAACGCGAGGGTGCCGGGCGGCAAAACCACCCCCAGCGCGGTAGCAGCACAAATAGACAAGCGCCCCAACGCGTCCGCCCGCCGATTTATGGCGCCACGCAGACAATTAAGCCAACACGTTTAGACATCCGGGCAGTATAGTGAACAAAATGAGTGCATAACCGCACCCTGCGAACGGAGGAGTTATGACCGAACACCACGCCATCAGCCGTCGAGCATTCACGTTGGGCCTAGGACTCGCAGCATTGTCGCCATTTGTAAGCCTGCCCGAAACCGCGGGATTGGGCCTTCCCGTGCGCGCGGCATTTGCAGAAGACGCTGCCACAGCGTCAGTCAGCCTCGACAATTTCGTCATTCGCCTTCGCCCCGCGGGCTATTTTCGCACCGCGAGCGTCAACCAAGACGGCAACGTTCGCGGCAACGTCTGCCACCTGTTTAACGACGGCACGTCCAGCAAGCTCATCCTTGAGAACGTAACGACCAAGAATGACGATACAAACTGGTATGCTATCCGCACCTTGCTCAATTTCGAAGAGCATAAAAAGACGGGCTACAGCATTTGGTCGGTCGACGACGACTCGGACAAAGATGGAAAGGTCATCCACGTATGGGGCGGCGAGTATGACAACAAGCCCAGCCGCGCTTTTGCGTTCGAGCGTCAATCAAACGGAACCTATATCATCCGAGACCGCACGGTCGAGAAAGAAACCGAGAAAAAAGACATTAAGTACCTGGCAATAGAATCGAACGGCGAAGACCAGGACAACAATAAGATCTGCCATAAGAGTAAGAGCATTCCGTGGGAGCTCGAACTTATCGGTTACGACATGAAAAAGAACGATGCCACGGTTAGCAGCCTCGACTGGATCACGTACAGCAGCTACGTCGATGGGCCATGTTGGATGAAATACGTCGACGACAACAAGTTCCTCGACGAGCTGAGCATCCCGGGTACGCACGATTCGGGCACCTGCAGCGTGGACAACGACACTGAGCCCCAATCCTCGCAAGTAAAATGCCAGCAGGATTACATTCCCACGCAGTTGCTCGAAGGCATTCGCTATTTTGATATCCGGCTCGGAAAGGGCGACGACCCCGGTATCGACCACGGGGATTACTACCTGCTCAAAAAAGACGCGTACTTTATGCATCTTTCCGATGTCATAGGCTACTTCAAAACGTTTTTGAACGAAAACCCGACAGAAGCGCTCATCATGCTGGTGTCACGAGGCAAAGACGAGGCTACCGACGAAAGTGTTACGACGGCTTTCGCCAAGGTTTTGGACGACAACCCCAAACTGTTCTATACGTCGAGCCGAATCCCCACGCTACACGAGGTGCGCGGAAAGATCGTTCTGCTGCGTCGATTTAGGGCTCTTCGGTGGTTTCTGTGGGAGAGATTCCGGCATAGGCCCAGCTCAGCGG
>USCN01000180.1 GCA_900553165.1 uncultured Collinsella sp. | reverse complement strand
AGTGGGATCTGAAGTGCCGTCCCGACGAGGTCGCCTATGCCCATGCCCACAACGTGCCGGTTCCCGAGGGTGCCAACGATAACCCCTATTCCATCGACGACAACCTGTGGGGTCGCGCCATCGAGTGCGGTCACCTGGAGGACCCTTGGAATGAGCCGCTCGATGACGCTTGGGTTATGACCAAGAACCCCGAGGACACGCCCGACACCCCGACCTATACCGAGATCGAGTTTGAGGCCGGCAAGCCCGTCGCCGTCGACGGCAAGAAGATGAAGCTCTCCGAGATTGTCATCGCCCTTAACAAGATTTCGGGCGATAACGGCTTTGGCCGTCTCGACCTGGTCGAGGATCGTCTGGTGGGCCTCAAGAGCCGCGAGTGCTATGAGGTTCCCGGAGCCCTGACGCTCATCACCGCTCACAAGGCGCTCGAGGACATCTGCGTCGAGGGCGACCTGCTCAAGACCAAGATCAAGCTCGAGCAGGATTGGGCCACCGCCGTGTACAACGGCCAGTGGTACAGCCCGCTCAAGAACGCGCTCGACGCCTTTATGGCCGATACCCAGAAGTTCGTGACCGGCACTGTCCGTCTGAAGTTCTTTAAGGGCAACTGCCATGTCGTCGGCCGCAAGAGTCCCTTCAGCCTCTACGACTACGGCCTGGCTACCTACGACCGCGACACCACGTTTGACGAGAAGGCCAGCGCCGGCTTTATCGAGATCGATACGCTGTCGCTCAAGACGTGGGCAAAGGTCCAGGGCCCCAGCTCTGCTGCTGCCCAGGCCTAGCGCCTCCTTCCCTTGGTATCCGCGCGGCCCATCCGCGTGATACATAACGGGCGCACGGGGTCCCTACCTTTCGTTATGCTTGCTGACACTTCTTAACATCGGTGGCCCCTACGTTCCGCCCGCATATATGATGCCGCGTCTGCGGCTGAGTCCGAGCCCCGCCGGGGTTGTCCGGCGGGGCTCCTTCTATCAATTTGGCGGCTCTGTGCCTATACATATGAGGAGTATCCATTATGTTCAATGCTATCGCGCATGCTTTGCTTGCCCTCGCGCCCGAGTTCGATGCTGTAAGGGTCGAGGACGTTCCTATGAGCCTGAAGGCCTGGATCGATGGTTCGCAGGGCAACATCCGGAGGGAGACGTTGGGCGCCAAGTGCATGGTGCGTCACTTCTTTGCAAATTAGCCACATGGCCCCGCGCGCGGCAGGGAGTGTGTAAAACTAGCGGTTGATAAATCGCTTTAGCGACAGGGCACATTGCTTTGGACGCTTGTTTTGGTATTTGGAGAAAGGAGACGGTTCCATGGCTCTTTGGGGCGGTCGTTTTGAGGCGGGCGTGGCCGAGGTCACGCAGGAGTTTGGCGCGTCGCTGCCGGTCGACAAACATCTCTATAAGCAGGATATCGCCGGCTCTAAGGCGCATGCCAAGATGTTGGCCGCCCAGGGCATCATCAGTGCCGAGGACGAGCAGGCGATTGCCAAGGGCCTGACCGGAATCGAACAGGATATCGATGCCGGCAACTTTACCTTCGACATCAACGATGAGGACATTCATATGTCCATCGAGAGCGAGCTGACGCGTCGCATCGGCGAGGCTGGCAAGCGCTTGCATACTGGGCGTTCGCGCAACGACCAGGTGGCGACCGATACGCGCCTGGGCGTCAAGGCGCTGGCCAAGGAGCTCATGGAGGCCAATCTTGAGCTGCGCCATGTGCTGGTGGATGCGGCCAAGAAGTACGACAAGGTGATTCTGCCGGGCTACACGCACATGCAACATGCTCAGCCCGTGCTGCTGTCGCATCACCTGCTGGCGTATTCCTGGATGTTCGCGCGCGACTTTACGCGTTTGAAGGCCGCCTTTGATGCTGCCGACAACTGCCCGCTGGGTGCCGCTGCGCTTGCCGGTACGAGCTATCCGCTCGATCGCCAGATGACGGCTGCCGAACTTGGCTTTGCGGGCGTGATCCCCAACTCGCTCGATGCCGTTTCCGACCGTGATTTTCTGCTCGATCTGCATTACGCCGGATCCGTCATGGCGATGCACCTGGCGCGTCTTTCCGAGGAGATCGTACTGTGGTCGAGCTCCGAATTTGGCTTTATCACGCTTTCCGACTCGTACTCCACTGGCTCGTCCATCATGCCGCAGAAGAAGAACCCGGACGTCTGCGAGCTGATCCGCGGCAAGACCGGCCGCGTTTACGGCGCGCTGACCACCATGCTGACCGTTCTGAAGGGCCTGCCGCTTGCTTATAACAAGGACTTGCAGGAGGACAAGGAGGGCGCGCTCGATACCGCCCATACGCTCATGCAGTGCCTGTCCGTTATGGCCGGAATGATTTCGACTTGGACCGTCAACGAGGATGCCATGGCGCGCGAGTGCGGCGTGGGGCACCTTGCCGCCACCGATGTTGCCGATTACCTGGCCAAGCGTGGCCTGCCGTTCCGCGAGGCACATGCCGTGGTGGGCCATCTGGTCCTGATGTGCGAGAAGCGCGGCTGCAATCTTGAGGACCTGCCGTTTGAGGTGTTCCAGGAGGCAAGCCCGCTCTTTGAGCGCGACATTACCGAGGCGCTCGATATCCCGTCGATTGTCGCCGCGCGCACGACCGAGGGCGGCACCGCTCCTGCCGCCGTTGCCGTGCAGTTGCAGCGTGCCGAGGCACAGCTCGTGGCTGACGAGGGCGTGTTTGGATCGCTGACCAAGGTCGTCGAGATGGGTCACGGGGCAAAGTAGAGGTTTGGCTGAAGCCGTTTTGGCCATGTATTGATAAATCGTTTTCGCTTTACGGGCGCCTGCTGATGTGGGAGCCCGTATTTTGTTGCTATGGGGGAGGGGCTTTTCGAGAACTTCTGTAGGACCTTTGGGCAGGTTGTGAAGGGGATACGTTCGCGGGCGGCAACCGACCGCCTGCTCTGTTCGGCGCAGTTGATGGGCGGTCGGATGGTACTCTAATCGGGCTTCGAAACAGAAGTGACACATATGGAGCGCTTTAATAAATTGCAACGTTTCAATAAACAGCTTTTTGTTTAACTGCAGCTAAAACTCTGTTACGATGCAGTCCAGGCGGGTGCCGGAATGGGACTTGGGCACGCGCGAACCTACTTGAAAGGCTACTTTTATGGCTATCGAGAAGACCTTCATCATGATTAAGCCCGACGCCGTGCGCGACCGCAAGATCGGCGAGATCGTTGCTCGCATTGAGCGCAGCGGCCTTGTCATCGAGCGCATGGAGATGACCACGCTCGAGCGCGCTACCGTCGAGGAGCACTACGCCCATCTGGCCGACAAGCCCTTCTTTGGCGGTCTCTGCGACTTTATGACGAGCGGTCCGGTCGTCAAGATGGTCGTTTCCGGTCTCTCCGCTGTTGCTAAGATGCGCACCCTCATGGGCGCTACCAACCCGCTTGAGGCTGCTCCTGGTACCATCCGC
>USCN01000179.1 GCA_900553165.1 uncultured Collinsella sp. | reverse complement strand
GGACGCCGCCCTCTCAAGGCGGAGATCACCAGTTCGAATCTGGTACGGGCTACCACGCATCTGATACCCGGACTTCCTATGGAAGGCCGGGTTTTTTATTTTCAAACAACCGTCTGCAATTCCCGTTTGAACCAGAGCTTTGCGTTCTGCCTATGGCCCTTACGGGTACAATATCCAAGATATTTTGACTGTTAGAAGGAGTCTCATGACGGAGTCCTCTCAGCATACGTCTAAGCCCCAGGTCGAGGTTGAGGCCTCGGGCGGAGATGACAATAAGAGCGCACGCCGCGGCGCCATCTTTATCGGCGTCGTGCTGGTAGGTTATATCGTCTATCTGGTGGTAACCGGGCAGATGGGGCAGTTCTGGGCCGCTATGTCGAGCGTCCAGGCGTCATGGCTCGTTGTCGCGTGTCTTTGCATGTTCATGTACCTGTTCTTTGGCATTGTGGCCTATGCGATCGCCGTCTGGCTCGATCCCAATTCGCCCGTCGGCATCCGCGACCTGATCTCGGTCGAGGCGAGTGGCATCTTCTTTGGCAACCTGACGCCCATGATGATGGGCTCCACCCCGGCTCAGATCTATCGCCTGACCAAGGCCGGCCAAAACGTGGGCGAGGCCGGCGCCACGCAATTCACGCGTTTTATCGTGTACCAGTTTGGCCTGGTCGCCTGGGGCGCTATCCTGCTGCTCGCCCGTATGCCGTTTTTTGCCGAACGCTACGGCGACATGACGCTGCTGTGCGTCTTTAGCTTTGGTGGACACTGCTGCATCTTGCTTGGCATCTTCGCCGTCGCGCTCATGCCTAAGACCGTCACGCGCGTCGCCCATTGCATCATCAATTGGCTCGAGCGCATTGGTGTCTCGGCCACTAAGATCGAGAGTTGGCGCACGTTTGTCGATGGCGAGATCTACTCCTTCTCCGAGAAGTTCAAGCTTTCGGCCGGACATTTTTCTTCCATGCTGCTCACCGTGTTTATCACCATGCTGCAGCTCGCGTTTTTCTATCTGGTTCCGTATTTCCTGATGCTTGCCTTTGGCCACCACGAGGTCGACTTTTTCTCGGTCATGGCCGCGAGCGCCTTTGTCCAGCTGTTAAGCTCTGCGGTTCCCTTGCCCGGTGGAACTGGTGGCGCTGAGGGCGGCTTTGCATTGTTCTTGGGTCATTTCTTCGGTTCGGCTTCGACCGCCGGCTATCTGCTGTGGCGTCTCATTACGTTTATTGCGCCTACCATTTTGGCTGCGCCCCTGCTGGGACTTAAGAGCGCCCACAACGAGAGCATCCATGCGCGCTGGGATCGCGTGATGCGCAAGCTCGGCCGCACGCCTCAGACGCCCTCTGCGCCCACTAAGCCGCACCCCACGAATGCTGTTACCGTTGATCCCAAGAAGCACGCTCAGAAGGCTCCTGGGACCGCTAAGCCGACTCATAAAACCTATGTGCGCCAGACGGGCGACGGTATTCGCGTATCTCCGTCGGCACTCAATAAGAAGAAGCACCCTAAGTCGCAGTAGGGCAGTCGTGCGTTCTTCATGATGCGGGGTATATTTGTGCTGTTTGAGAGATAATCCTCTTACGTAGATTATCTCTCATCTGTTGATGATTGCTCGTATATCGAAGGGACACGCCCATGGCAACCAGCAAACCGCGCCTTGATCGCCGCATCGTTCGCAGCCGCAATGCCATCCTTTCCGCTTTCGAGCGCCTGCTCATGGAAAAGCCGCTGGCAGACATTACGGTGAGTGCCATCGCGCGCGAGGCCAATGTCGACCGCAAGACCTTTTACGTTCACTTTGGCACGGTTGATGGCCTGCTCGATGCCATTGCCGTCGATGTGGTGGAGATGATTGTCGACTCGGTCGAGAAAACGCTTACTTCCATGGACGGCGACACCAACGAGCGCGCCCTGGGCGCGGCGGCGACCTTCTTTAAAACCGTTAATGAGGCACTGTGCAACAACTTAGTGCTCAATCGTCAGCTGATCGAGAATATTCCGCTCGATGATTTCATGGCTCGTCTTCGTGCGCCGCTCGAACATGAGATTGCCGAGCGCGATCTGCTGCCCCAAGGTCTCAAGGACGAGATGTTCGACTACTATCTGGCGTTTTTGCTGTCGGGTATTATCGGTATCTATCGCACGTGGGCGCTGTCTGACGGCTCGGTTCCTATCGAGCGCGTCTCTGAGGTCGCCAACGATCTGACTCTCAATGGTCTGTCGAGTCTGGAATCTCGCTTGGATTAGGCCTAGTTGGGCTCGTCGGCGTGGAAATTCCTGTTCCTGAGGTTCTCCGGCGTCTTGGAGACCTTGCCGGCGTAGGAGCTGTAGCCTGAGGATCCTTAAAAGAAAGTCCAGTTTATCCTTCCCACTCCAATTTTGGAATCCTCCGATGCGCCTTCGCACGCTCGCATGACCTCGATACCATGCGAGCGTGCGAACTCGACGAGCTCTGCGTTGCGGGCGTTTATGGTGCCGAAGGCGGCGGGGCACACGATAAGGCGTGCGCAGTGGACGAGGAGCTCTTTGGCGCGGGCTATGGTTTTATCCCCGATTGGCTCGAAGGCGCGCTCGGCCACGCATTCCGTCGCTAGGTCGCGCGCGAGCTCGCAGTCGATGTCCCCTTCGTGCAGAACGCCCGCGTAGAACGCCTTGCCCTGCCGGATGAGCTGGCGAAACACAGCCGACCCCGTACCTGCGCCAGCGATGACGAACGTGTGCGCATCGCCGTGTGGGCGCCCAATTTCCACGCTGCCGAAGCGCTCGTTGAAGGTGCCATGTTGAAGGCCATAGAGCTCGCCAATCGTCTCGCGCGTGAATATGTCCTCGGGTGCGCCGGCGCGGAAGACCCGGCCGTCCTTCACGCAAATCACCTTGTCGGCGCTTTTCTGCGCGAGCTCGAGTTCGTGGATGGACATGATGACAGCCACATTCCGCGATTTCGAAAGGTGGCGAAGTATTCGCAGCAGGTCGATCTGGTAGCAGATATCGAGATACGACGTGGGCTCGTCGAGCACGAGCACACGCGGATCCTGCGCGATGGCTCGTGCGAGCATGACGCGCTGGCGTTGCCCGTCGCTTATCTGCATGAAGTCGCGCTCGGCGAGCTTTTCCACATGTGCGGTTTTCATGGCCTCGTCGACCCGACTATGGTCGTCGGGCGAGAGTGTGCCCATTCGCCCGGTGTAGGGATGCCTTCCCGCCTCTACGATATCGCGGCAGGTGAGGAGCTCGGTCCGGGGTCGATCTGTCAGCATAACGGCAAGGTTCCTTGCGAACTCCGCCGTCTTCCATCGGGAAATCTCCCGCCCGTCGAGCTCGACCGCGCCGGCAAGCGGTGCCAGATGGCGTGTAATGGTTTTCAAGATGGTCGACTTGCCCGAGCCGTTCGGCCCGATGAGCGCCACGACGTCGCCCGCGCGAACCTCCAGCTCGACGCCTT
>USCN01000178.1 GCA_900553165.1 uncultured Collinsella sp. | reverse complement strand
TTCGGGAGTTATCAAAACACAAGGTCCAAGAGGTCCAGGCGACCGTCATTGAGCCCGAGCCTGCACCTGCACCTCAGCCCGATCCGCAGGTCACCAAGCCCGCACCCGAGACGAGCGCCCGTCGCGATAAGCCCGCCGGCAAGACCAAGGCCATCGAGCGCCATCGCCCCGGCCGCGTGCGCATGGGCCTGGGTCTGATCGGCCTGGGTCTTAAGACGCTCATTACCGGCAAGACGAAATAGTCGTTTGTAGAAGCAGTTTGTAGAAGCGCCCCGCATTTGAGGAAAGCCTCGGATGCGGGGCGCTTTTCCCTGCTACCATGGTGCGAACAACAACGCGAATGACAGGCAGGAATATGAAGCTCACTATAGAATCGATGACCTACGGCGCCGACGGGCTGGCGCACGCCGACAACGGCAAGGCCGTCTTTGTGCAGGGCGCCGTAGCAGGCGACACCGTCGAGGCCGAGGTCGTACAGGACGGCAAGTCGTTCATGCGTGCCCGCACCACCGAGATTCTGGAGCCAAGCCCCGATCGCATTCAGCCTCCCTGCCCCTTCGTGGGCATCTGCGGCGGCTGCTCGTGGGGCAATCTCTCACGCACGGCACAGCTCGCCGCCAAGGAGCAAAACCTGCGCTCCACGCTCGAGCGCATCGGCAAGTTCGCTCCTGAGCAGGTCGATGAGTTGGTGCAGCCCATCTGCCACACCAAGGACGACTGGGGCTACCGCAATAAAATCGAACTCGAGCCGACCGTCGTCAACGGTCGCGTGCGCCTTGGCATGCACGGTGTCGACCCCAGCAAAATCGTGACCGTCGATACATGTCCGCTGTTCGACAAACGCTTCCCCAAGGCACTCAAATCGGTCGTCGGCGCGCTCAATTATCTGAGCGGCAGCCACGACCTGGGCCTTGAGCGCGTGGGCATTCGCGCCTCGCGTCGCACCAAGGCACTCGAGGTGGCGCTCTGGACGCCTACGGGCTCTTTCCCGCGCTCGCAAGTCTCGCGCGTGTTGGCAGACGCCGCGCACCCCACAAGTGTCGTACGCGTGATGAGCAAGGGCGAAAAGAAGGCCCGCCGTGTTTCCAAGGTCGAAATGCTCGCCGGAGAGGGCTCATGGACCGAGAATATCGCCGAGGGTCAGATGCGCTTGTCTGCCCCGTCTTTTTTCCAGGTCAACACCAAGGGTGCCGAGATTTTGATCGAGCTTGTCATGGAAGCGCTCGATCCGCAGGAAGACGAACTTGCCGTGGACCTGTACTGCGGTGCCGGCACCTTTACCCTGCCGCTCGCCCGCCGCTGCGACTTTGTCGCCGCCGTCGAGGCCTACGGCCCCGCCGTGCGCGACCTGCGCCGTAACCTGGAGATCAACAAGCTTGATAACGTCGACGTCATCGGCGGAGACGCGGTGCGCGAGTTCCCCGACCAGGATGCCGACGTCTTGGTGGTCGACCCGCCGCGCGCAGGCCTCGCCCCCGAGGCGATCGACCTTATCGCCAGCACGAGTGCCCGCGATGTCGCCTACGTGAGCTGCGACCCGGCCACCCTGGCGCGCGATCTCAAACGCTTTGTCGAAGAAGGCACCTTCTCCCCCGTAAAGATCACGCCAGTCGACCTGTTCCCACAAACCTTCCACTGCGAGACCGTCGTCCACCTTAGGCGCAACTAGCCACTTAATCGTTGCTCAGAAAAATCATTGGGAAATCGAGCGTGGCAAGCGGAGGTCTTCGGGGTATAAGACGGCTAATTGTATGCCGCCTATGAAAGGAACCCTCATGCCCAGCGTTGCCGTTCTCGCCGCCGATGGCTTTGAAACTATTGAATGCTTGACCATGGTCGATGTCATGCGTCGCGGCGGCGTGCGTGCCACGCTCGTCTCGATCATGCCCACGCGCGAGGTCGTAAGCTCGCTGCAGATCCCCGTGACCTGCGATGCGCTCTTTGATGAGATCAACTTTGACGAGTACGACTGCGTCGTGCTGCCCGGCGGCCTGCCCGGTGCCACCAACCTGCGCGCAGATCAGCGCGTCTGCGACGTAGTCTGCGAGTTCGCCGCAACCAAGCACGTCGCCGCCATCTGCGCCGCCCCGTTTATCCTGGGCGAGCTCGACCTGCTCGAGGGGCGCCATGCCACGTGCTTCCCTGGCTTTGAGAAAAGCTTCCCCGAAGGTGCCTATACCGGCGAGAAGGTCACGCAAGACGGCAACATCATCACTGCCAGCGGCATGGCACAGTCACTCCCCTTTGCATTGGAGCTGCTGCGCACGCTCGCCGGCGACAAGGCCGTCGAGAAGGTCGCCGAGGGCATCCAAC
Source organism: uncultured Collinsella sp. (assembly GCA_900553165.1). GTDB lineage: Bacteria > Actinomycetota > Coriobacteriia > Coriobacteriales > Coriobacteriaceae > Collinsella. The sequence continues at coordinate 1,175 of USCN01000178.1, read as the reverse complement.
TATGATTTTGGCTTCGCAATCGCCGCGCCGCATAGAGCTGATGCGCGAGGCAGGCTACAACATTCGCGTGATTCCCGCGGATATCGACGAAACGCCCTTTGATGGCGAGGCCCCGCTCACGCTTGTCGAGCGCTTGGCACGCGCCAAGGCGGCTGCCGTTGCTGCCGAGTATGCCGAGCCCAATGAGCTGACGGTCGCGGCCGACACCATCGTCACCTTTGACGGCAAGATTCTGGGCAAGCCGGCAACCGAGGACGAGGCGCGCACCATGCTCCGTGAGCTTTCGGGCCGCACGCACCAGGTCGCAACCGGCGTCTGCATCGTTAAAGCCGGCGACGCTACAGCCCCGCATGCCGCCGAGAGCCTATCCTTTGTCGATGTGACCGACGTGACGTTCTACGAGCTCACCGACGAGCAGATCGAGCGCTACGTCGCCTCGGGTGAGCCCATGGACAAGGCCGGCGCCTACGGCATTCAGGGCACAGGAGGACGCATGCTCGTGCACGATATTTCGGGCGACTTCTATAACGTGGTGGGCCTACCCATCGCCCGCGTCGCGCGCGCGATTCAAAAACTCTCGTAATTGCATCTGGCGCTGGGTATCCCCCGGCGCCTACAATTTTGGCGTACCGTACGGATCCCGACCGGGCACAAGGCGCGGCGGAAAACCGATAGGAGTTAAACATGGATACACTGCTCGAGGCCATTGACGTCTGCGATGTCGATGGCTTTTGCTATGGCAACTATACGAACGAGGAGGCCGGCACCGGTTGCACCGTAATCGTGGCACCCGAGGGCGCCACCGGCGGCGTTGACGTTCGCGGCGGTGCTCCAGCATCGCGCGAAACCGACCTGCTGCGACCTGAGAACACCGTCGACAAGGTCCACGCCGTCTGCCTTTCGGGCGGATCGGCCTTTGGCCTCGAAGCTGCAAGCGGCGTCGCTCGCGAGCTTGAGAGCCGCGGCATCGGCCTTCCCGTCGGCCCCACGCAGGTGCCTATCGTGTGCTCCAGCTGTATCTTCGACCTTGCCTTTGGCGACCCCACCGTGCGCCCCGACATTGAGGCCGGCATCGCCGCTGTGCGCGAAGCACTCGACCACACCCCCACCAAGCTCGAACAGGGCAACGTAGGCGCCGGCACGGGCGCCACCGTGGGTAAGCTCATGGGGCCCGC
>USCN01000177.1 GCA_900553165.1 uncultured Collinsella sp. | reverse complement strand
GGAGCGCCAGCTGGTTTGCCTCGGTACCGCCGTTGGTCAAGATGATCTCGGACGGACGGACGCGCTCGCCAAAGCTGCGGGCAATCTCGCGACGCGCGACTTCAAGGCGCGCAGCGGCCTTGCGGCCGAGCGAATGCAGCGAGTTGGGGTTGACGCCGGCAAGCTCGCTGTCGTCGTATTCGCGCTGCGCAAGGCGCGCCTCGGCGCGCATGGGCGTCGAGGCGGCATAGTCAAGATTCACGGGTATGCGGTTTTGACCTGCGGTCATAAGGATTTATGCCTCCTGTGCAGCCTCGTTGCCCAGCTTCTGCAGCAGCGCAACCTCAGCGGCGGGATCTTCGGACTTAAATACGGCGGAACCGGCCACGAGAACGTTGGCACCAGCCTTGACAACCTCGGCGATGTTCTTGGAAGAAATGCCGCCGTCGACCTCGATCATGGGCGAAACGCCGTGGCGCTCGCACATGGCCTTGAGCTCGTGCAGTTTGGCAATGGTACCGGGGATAAAGCTCTGGCCGCCAAAGCCGGGGTTCACGCTCATCAGCAGCACCATATCGACGACGTCGATGATGCTCTCGAGTACGCACACGGGGGTGGCGGGGTTGAGCACCACGCCGGCCTTGACGCCGCGCTGCTGCAGATGGGTGAGCGTGCGGTGCAGGTGCGTGGAGGCCTCGTAGTGCACGGTGATCATGTCGGCACCGGCGTCGGCGTACCAATCGACCGTTTCGTCGGGGTTCGACACCATCAGGTGCGCGTCGACCGGTACATCGGTGGAGCGCTTGACGGCCTTGAGGATGTCAACGCCAAAGGTGAGGTTGCCGGTAAAGTGACCGTCCATAACGTCGAAGTGCACGTAGTCGGCGCCGGCGATTTTGTCGAGCTCGCCCTTGAGGTTGGCCATGTCGGCCGAAAGGACGGACGGAGCGATTTTAATGGAACCCATGGTAGAAGCCTTTCTGCGTTAGTCGGTGAGTCCGTAGAACTCTTGAGAAGGGACGCGATCGGTAAGAATCTCGAGTGCCCTATCCAAAGTAACACCGTTGTAGAGCGTTTGCTCCACGGCAAAGGTGAGCGGAATGTCTACGCCCAGTGAACGGGCGAGCTCGCTGACGCTGCGGGCCGCGACGGCGCCTTCGACCACCATATGCGTGCGCGTCTGATACTCGTCGAGCGACACGCCATGAGCGAACTCGTAGCCAAAGGTGCGGTTGCGCGAATGCTCCGAGGTGCAGGTGGCAATGAGGTCGCCCATGCCGGCAAGCCCCATGCAGGTCATAGCCTGCCCGCCGCGCGCATGCACCAGACGGCTGATCTCGGCCAGGCCGCGCGTCATGATAAGGGCGAGCGTATTGTCGCCCGCACCGGTGCCGGCGGAGATGCCACATACGATGGCGATGACGTTTTTCATGGCGCCGCAGACCTCGACACCGGTCATGTCTTGCGACAGATAGATGCGGAAGGCCGTGGACAGGAGCAGTTCCTTAAAGGTCTCCCCTATCTGCGGATCTTTGCTTGCGATGACGGCGGCAGAAAGTCCGCCGCGGCAGATTTCCTCAGCATGGTTGGGGCCCGAGAGCGCCGCCACGCGCGACTCGTTGCCGATCTCGCTGGCGATGACCTCGCTCATGAGCAGGCCGGACTCGGGCTCAATGCCCTTGGTGAGGCAGAGCGCCGGGGTATCGGCGGCGATAAAGGGAGCGGCCTGGTGGCACACGCTGCGAAGGTGCGTCGAAGGAACGGCAAAGATGATGGCCTCGGCGCCGTCGAGCGCCTGCGCCAGGTCCGTCGTGGCGACGACGTTGCCGGGCAGCTTGTAGCCCACAAGGTAGCGGGGGTTGCGGTGCTCGCCGTTAATGCCGGATGCCGTCTGCTCGCTGTGGGCCCACATGGTCACGCGCTCGGCCCGCGCGGCGGCAAGGCCCGCGACGGCGGTTCCCCAGGAGCCGGAGCCAATCAGCGCAACATTCATGACTCTCTCCTACTTATCGTCGGGCTCGGTGACGCGCTTGGTAAACGAGAGCTTGGACTCCTTACCCGTCATGAGCTTTTTGATGTTCGCACGATGAGCCCACACCACAGTAATGCCGATCAGCGCCATGCAGAACTTGAGGCCCAGGCTGCTGTACGGAAAGACTGCGCAAGCAGCGATGGGAAGACCGATGGCTGCGGCGAGTGAGCCCACCGAAACATACTTGGTGATGGCGACGGCTACGATAAACATGCCCAGCAGCGACAGGCCAATAGGCCAGTACCAGGCGAGGATAACACCCAGACCAACTGCGATACCCTTGCCGCCATGGAAGTTAAGGTAGGGCGAGAAGATATGGCCCCACACGGCTGCCAGGCAGACGACGCCAAGCATCCAGTCGCCGGCGGCGCCGGGGGCCATGATGCTCACGGGGAAGCCATAGCCCACGCTCGCGATGAGCGGGCGCGCGATAAGGACACAGATGGCGCCCTTAAGGCAGTCGAGCAGCAGGGTGAGCGCGGCCACCTTGGGGCCGGCCACGCGCAGGGCGTTGGTGGTGCCGATGTTGCCGGAACCCGCCTTGCGAATGTCGGTGTGGTTGAACACGCGGCCCAAGATCAGGCCAAACGGAATCGCCCCGATAAAGAACGAGACCACGGCGCAGATGGCGGTCAGCAGAATCGGATTATGCATCCTTTTGCTCCTTCTTCCTAAAGAAGAGTCGAATGGGCGTGCCGGCAAAGTCGAAGGTCGAGCGCATGCGGTTCTCCACGTAGCGCTGGTAGGTGTCGTTGACCAGGTCGCTGTGGTTGACGAAGAACGTAAACGTCGGCGGGTTGACCCCTGTTTGGGTCACGTAGTGCATACGCAGGCGGCGCTTGCCGTCCACCACGGTATGGCCAAACTCACGTAGGTCGGTGAGGAACGTGTTGAGGCGCGAGGTGCTGATCTTTTGCGAGCGTGTCTTTTCGGCGGCGTCGACCATCGCCCAGATCTTCTCGACGCTGCGGCCAGTGAGGGCAGAGATGCGCAGGTACTGGGCCCAGGGAGCCATGACGCCCAGACGGCGGTCGATGGTCTCCATGCAGGCCTCGCGCTTACGGTCGTCGTCGAGCAGGTCCCACTTGTTGAGCAGCACAACGATGGCACAGCCGCGCTCGATGGCAAGACCCATGACCTTCTGGTCCTGTTCGGTAACGCCCACGGAGGCGTCGACGACGAGCAGCGCCACGTCGGCGCGGTCGATGGCGCGCATGGCTCGCACGAAGCCGTAGTATTCCACGTTCTCGTACACGGTGCTCTTCTTGCGGATGCCCGCGGTGTCGACCATGCGGTAGTGCTTGCCGTTGCGCTCCACGACGGTGTCGATGGCGTCGCGCGTGGTGCCGGCAATGTTGGACACGATAGAGCGGTCGGCGCCCAGGATGCGGTTGAACAGCGAAGACTTACCGGCGTTGGGGCGGCCGATGATGGCGACGTTCAGCGCGTCGGGGAACTCATCGGCGACGTCGTCCTCTTCCTCCGGAAGCAGG
>USCN01000176.1 GCA_900553165.1 uncultured Collinsella sp. | reverse complement strand
CCCTCGATCGTCGGCGAGGAGCACTACCGTGTCGCCGTCAAGGTCCAGGAGCTCCTGCAGGAGTACTCCGACCTTCAGGACATCATCGCCATTCTGGGTATGGACGAGCTGTCCGAGGAGCAGCGCCTTACGGTCAACCGTGCCCGTAAGATTCAGCAGTTCCTCTCGCAGTCCTTCCACGTCGCCGAGAAGTTCACCGGCAACCCCGGTGTCTACGTCCGCGTCGAGGATACCGTCCGCTCTTTCGCCGAGATTGTCGACGGCAAGGCCGATGACCTGCCCGAGCAGGCTTTCCGCTATGCTTCCACGATTGAAGACGTGCGCGAGCGCGCCCGCAAGATGGGGGAGAAGTAGGTTATGCGTATCCGCATCGTGTGCCCCGTGAGCTGCGCCTATGAGGGCGACGCTGCGTTTGTGTCGATTCCGTCCACGGATGGCGAGTTTGGCGTTCTGCCTGCTCACTCCAGCGAGATCTGCACGATCGACCGCGGTTACGTTCGCGTTTCCGATAAGGCCATGGGCACTGTCGACCACACGTTTGCCGTGGCCGGCGGCTATGCCCAGGTTGCGGACGATGTCGTGACCGTTCTCGCCGAGCGCGCTTGCGATTTGGCGACCGTCGATGCCGACAAGCTTAAAGCTGATATTCAAGGTTTTGAAGAGAAGCTGGGTAATTTGTCGGAGGATGATGCACGCCGCGCCTACCTCTATAATGAAATCGCATGGTGTAAGCTCAAGCTTGCCCAATAGTCAAACGATTTAGCGTTCGACCATTTGCGAACACATCATGCCCGGGATGGCTTGGCCACCCCGGGCATGCTTTTTGAAAGGGTAGACCTTGGATATTATCCGCGTTGAGGGTGGCCACGCCATCGGAGGCTCCGTGCCCGTCTCGGGTGCTAAGAACTCCGCGCTCAAACTCATGGCGGCAACGCTTCTGGCGCCGGGCAAGACGACGCTGCAGAACGTGCCCGATATTTCCGATGTCCACGTGATGGGCAAGGTGCTCAAGGGCATGGGCGCTACGATCGATGTTCTCGACGAGCACACGCTCGAGATCGATACCTCTCAGGTCGATTCCTGGGAGGCTCCCTATGAGCTCGTCGCTAAGATGCGTGCTTCCACCGCCGTCATGGGGCCCCTGCTGGGCCGTTTTCATCGCGCCAAGATCGCCATGCCGGGCGGCTGCAACCTAGGTGCCCGCAAGATCGACATGCATATTCTGGGTCTCGAGGCCCTGGGCGTCGAGTTTGATACCGCCCACGGCTACATCAACGCCAGCGCGCCTCAGGGCCTGCGCGGTACCACCGTCACGCTCGAGTTTGCCAGTGTCGGTGCGACCGAGAACCTCATTATGGCATCCGTGCGCGCGCAGGGCACCACGGTTATCGACAATGCCGCCCGCGAGCCCGAGATCGTCGATCTCGCCAACATGCTCAACGAAATGGGTGCCAAGATTGTTGGCGCCGGTACGCCTGTCGTGACCATCGAGGGCGTGGAAGAGCTGCATCCTGTTACCCATCGCGTAGTGGGCGACCGCATCGAGGCCGGTACCTTTATCGTCGCCGGTGCGTTGATGGCAGACGATCGCGGTGTCGATGTCACGGGCTTTTGTCCCATTCACTTGGGTATGGTGCTCAAGAAGATGGAGCTCATGGGTATCGACTGCGAGCGCGTCGAGGATGGCGTCCATGTGAACCGTGCCGAGCGTATCAAGCCTGTCGACATCCAGACGCTTCCGTTCCCCGGCTTCCCGACCGACATGCAGGCACAAATTATGGTGCTCTCCGCCCTCTCCGGCGGCAGTTCCGTTATTACCGAGAACATCTTCGAGAATCGCTTTATGTTTGCCTCTGAGCTGGTGCGCATGGGTGCCGACATTCGTATCGAGAGCCATCATGCCATGATTCATGGCGTCAAGGGCTTCTCGGGTGCACAGGTTACCTCGCCCGATCTGCGCGGCGGAGCGGCCCTCGTCGTAGCGGGCTTGATCGCCGACGGGACGACCGAGGTTTCGGCTATCCATCACATCAAGCGCGGCTACGAGCAGTTTGTCGAAAAGCTGCAGGCGCTTGGCGCGCATGTCGAGCATGCTACCGTCCCCGATCCCGTCATCTACTAATACAGGTTGCCTATGTTTAATAAAAAGCCCCTCGCGGATACCACCACCCGAAGACCCTCAACTGGTGCGCAGGCCAAGATCTACAGTCGCGATAACGTGGCTCGCTATTCCGAGCGCGCTCGTCAACGTCGCCGTAGCCACACGATTCGTCACGTCGCGCTCATTGTCGTGCTTGGCGTGCTGCTGAGTGCCACTACCGCTGCCGGCCTGTGGTTTGCCACCATTATGGGCAAGCTCGGCGATTCTAATGTCATTACTGACAATCTGCGTCGGGTTCTGGTTGACACCGATGAGGCAAAGGATCCGTTCTACGTGCTGCTTCTTGGCACCGACGGCCGTCCGGGCGAGGATACGTATCGTGCCGACTCGATTATCCTGGCACGCATCGACCCCACGCAAAAGCAGGCGACGCTCATTTCCGTTCCGCGCGACACCAAGGTCGAGTACAAGGGCGAGACCATGAAGATCAACGCCTGCCATACCGTTGGCGGCGCCGAGGCCATGGTCGAGGCGGTCAACGAGCTGTGCGGTGTTCAGATTTCCCACTATGCCGAGGTTAGCTTCGACGGTATGCAGGCGCTGATTGATTCGGTTGGCGGTATCGACATTAACGCAACCGATGATGTTGACGACCCCGAGCACCTGGATATTAAGATTACCGCTGGCCAGCAGCATATGGACGGTGCCACCGCCCTTACCTATGCCCGCTGCCGCTACACCTATGCCGACGGCGATTACACGCGCATGCGCCACCAGCGTCAGGTGCTTGGCGCCCTTGCCAACCAGATTCTCAATAACTTCGATGCCACGAAGATCTTTGGCCTGGTTAATTCGCTGTCCGATATGCTCGTGACCGATATGAGCGTTCAGGATATCGTCTCTACGGTCAACGCCATGCGCGGTATGGATGTCGACGGTATCTACTCGGCCAACCTGCCTTCGTACGCCGACGACAGCACCATGATTGACGGTGTGAGCTACGTCTTTGTCTACGAGGACGTGCTCAAGGAAATGATGGAGCGCGTCGATGCCGGCAAGGATCCCAAGGGTCCCAACACCATGGGTCTTTCCGACGGCTCCAGCTCTACGATCGGCGACCTCAGCAACAACACGTCTGACGACTACGCAAACGGCACCGCAACCTCATCGGTCAGCTCTGACGATTCCGATGGCTCAAGCGATTCGAGCGATTCGGACTACTACGAACAGCCCACCGGCGACGGCAACGGTTACGAGGCCAACTACTAAGTTACGGCGTTTTACCAAACGCCGTAACGACTCGACGCTGCGCGCCGCCCAAGGCGACAATTTGTCATTCAAAAGGCAGGGCATGACCAGAAGGTCAATGCCCTGCCTTTTTCATGCCAACTTGTACGCTCTGG
>USCN01000175.1 GCA_900553165.1 uncultured Collinsella sp. | reverse complement strand
GGGGTCAGCGAGCTCGCCGTTGGAGGTCACGCCGTCCTCGGTGCCGCCGATGCCGCCGACCTCGGCCTCGATGGACATGCCCTTGGAGTGGGCAAGCTCAACGAGCTCCTTGGTGCGGTCGAGGTTAAGCTGGAAGGTCTCCTCGTGAGAGCCGTCATACATGATGGACGTGAAGCCGGCCTCGATGCACTTGAAGCAGTCCTCGTAAGAACCGTGATCGAGGTGAAGGGCGACGGGAACGGTAACGCCCGTGGCCTCGACGGCAGCCTTGACCATGTCGGCGCAGACCTTGAAACCGCCCATCCACTTAGCGGCACCAGCGGTGCACTGAAGGATCAGCGGAGACTTGGCCTCCTCGGCGGCCTGGAGAATAGCCAGGGTCCACTCGAGGTTGTTGGTGTTGAAGGCACCGAGAGCGTACTTGCCGGCCTCGGCCTTCTTGAGCATGTCTGCTGCGTTGACGAGCATAAAAGAAACCTCCTGTAAGGTTGCTCCGATAACGCCTGAGATTTTACCACGACATACCCGAGCATAAACGTTCGTTTGTTCACGAATACCATCCGATTGGACAAATTTTGACCGTTTGCCCCACAGAATCGACCCACTGGGGAAAATAGCTTGACGATTGAGCGGTCTTCGTGGTTCGAAAGACGGCTTCGAGCCTACATCTGCATAAACGGGTTCTGCATAAGTTCGCGCGCCATCGTGGTCGAATCGCCATGGCCCGTCAAGCAAACGGTATCGGGCGGAAGCGTCTTGGCAAGTTTGGAAAGCGAGCGCATAATCGCCGCCTCGTCACCGCCGGAAAGATCGGTACGACCGTGGCTGCCCGGGAAAAGCGTGTCGCCCACAAAGGCGATGTTCCCCTGCTCGGTCGCGGCGAACAGGACGATGCCGCCCGGCGTATGCCCCGGCGTCTCGATCACCTGCAGGCAGACGTCGCCCACCTCGATTGTATCGCCCTCGGCAAGCAAGCGCGTCGGCTCACCCGGATCGGGCGTCTCGATGCCCCACATGGCGCGCTGCTCCTCGATATTTGCGCGAGGTACCGTCACGTCCTTAGCGCACAACTCATATAGTGCGCTGTCGCCAACGACAGCTCGAACCCCGGCAACCCCGCCAACATGGTCGGCATGACCGTGCGTGCAGACAGAGCCGAGTACGCGCACCTCGGGATGCGCGGTGCGGATATGCTCCACAAGACGCTCGCCCTCCCACGCCGGATCGACGATTAAGCACTCGTCATTCGAAATCACGGCGTAGCTGTTGGTCTGAATCGGGCCGTTGACGAGTGCCTCAATCGAAGCCGCACCTCGGGGTGTCAGGTCCAAAGTCATATCGCCCATGCGCATACCCTCCTTCTAAAATACGTTCGAGGCACCAAACGATGCCTCGAACGTAACCAATATCTATGATGCTGAGAGGCTCTCGCACCTACACACGGCGCTTAAGCTGGGCTCCACCCTCGCCGGGCATAAGACGACGAGCGTCGTAGACCGAGTCAACGCTGCTGATAGAGGCCAGCAGCGGATCCAAGCCACTCGCGTCCGAGATCTCGACCATAAAGCGCAGGGTTGCAATGCCCTCGCGGTTGGTCGACGTGGCGGCAGAAAGGATATTACCGCCCGCATCGCCAATGGCAATGGTGACATCCTTGAGCAGGCCCATGCGGTCCAGGCACTCGACCACGATCTCGATCTGGAAGAGGGTGTCGGCAGCGCCGTCCCACTCCACATCGATCATGCGCTCGGGATGTTCCATAAGACCCTTGACGTTAGGGCAGTTGGCGCGATGCACCGAAACGCCGCGACCGCGCGTGATGAAGCCGACGATGTCGTCGCCCGTCACGGGGTTGCAGCAATGAGCCAGACGGACCAGCAGGCCGCTGTTGCTCTCGCCCTTGACGATAATGCCGTTACTGGCGCTCTTGCCGCGCTTTTGCGGCTTGCGGTTGGAGCCGCGAGCGGGCTGCTTCACGACCTCGGCGATAGCCTCGGCCTTGGTGAGCTGTTCCTCGGGCTTGGGGTCCAAGATTTGCTCGACCTTATTGCCCACAGCGCGCGGGGCAACCTTGCCGGCACCGACGGCGGCAAACAGGTCCTCGAGCTGCTTGAAGTTAAACTGCTCCGCCACGGCGTTGAGTGCACGCGTCGAACGCGGCGTAGAAATGCCATAGCCACGCTTACGCAGGTCCTTGGCCAGCATATCGCGACCGGCGGCAGCGTCGTCGTCCTTGGTCGCAGCGGCAAAATAGCGGCGGATCTTTGACTTGGCGGAAGGTGTCTTAACGATCTTGAGCCAATCGCGCGACGGCTTGGAACTCTTGTTAGTCAGGATTTCAACGCGGTCGCCCGTCTTGATCTCGTGCGTGAGCGGAGCCACCGCACCGTTGATTTTGGCGCCGACGCAGTGGTTTCCCACCTCGGTGTGAACGGCATAGGCAAAGTCGAGCGGCGTGGAGCCGGCACGAAGCGCCATGACCTCGCCTTTGGGCGTGAAGACAAAGATCTCCTGATCGAACAGATCGACCTTCAGCGAGTGCAGGTATTCCTTGGCATCGGTGATCTCGTCGGAAGCTGCCCAATCGAGCGAATGCTTGAGCCAGTTGATCTGGTCGTCCAAACGTTGAGCGTCATTGGTCTTGGAAGCAGACGATCCGCCCGACTTCTTATATAGCCAGTGGGCGGCAATGCCGTACTCGGCCTGCTCATGCATCTCGTAGGTTCGAATCTGAATCTCGAGCGGACGAGCCGTAGGGCCGATGACCGTCGTGTGGAGCGACTGGTAGTTATTGACCTTAGGCATGGCGATATAGTCTTTAAAGCGACCAGGCATAGGGTGCCACAGCGTATGCACCGCACCGAGCGTGGAGTAGCAATCGCGCACCGAATGGGTAATAACGCGCAGCGCCACCAAGTCGTAGATCTCGGAGAACTCCTTGCCCTTGCGCTTCATCTTTTGGTAGATGGACCAATAGTGCTTGGAGCGGCCGTTGATCTGGAAGTCCTCCAGACCAATGCGGTTGAGCTCATCGGTAAGCGTCTTGATGGTCTCGGCAAGGTAGCGTTCGCGGACCTCGCGCGACTCAGCTACCATACGCGCGATGCGCTGGTAGGCATCGGGCTCCAGGTAGAAGAAGGACAGGTCCTCGAGCTCCCACTTAATAGAGCTCATGCCCAGGCGGTCGGCCAAGGGCGCGTACACGTCCATGGTCTCGCGAGCCTTAAACAGGCGACGATCCTCGCGCAGGGCTGCCAGCGTTCGCATGTTGTGCAGACGATCGGCAAGTTTAACGATGATGACGCGGATGTCCTTGGACATGGCGAGGAACATCTTGCGCAGGTTCTCTGCCTGGATCTCCACCTTATCCTTATCCCAGTTTAACTGGGTCAGCTTTGTAACACCGTCGACTAAGAGGGCAACCTCTTTTCCGAAGATCTCGGCGAGCTGTTCCTCTGTATATACGGTATCTTCCACCACGTCGTGGAGAAGTCCGGCTGCGATCGTCTCTTTATCCATCTCG
>USCN01000174.1 GCA_900553165.1 uncultured Collinsella sp. | reverse complement strand
TCGTATCGAGCGTAGGCAGGCCCTCGAATACGCGACCATGGCCATGCGAGGTCAGCAGCTCGTGCTCTCGTGCGAGCAGACTCGCCAAATCGTGATGGGCACGCAGGATATCGAGTGCCTCGGCAGGATGCTCGGCAACCTCTGCCACGGCGGCGACCGGCGCGGCATCGACCACGCGGTAGAAGAGCTGCGCGAGCAGCGGCATCAAGAACACCGTGATGGCACCGGCGGCAACCATGACCGACGCAATATCTTGCGACAGCGCGCCCGCGTTGACGGCCACGCTCGTCACGGCAACGATGATCGGCAGCGCCGTGGTGCAGTACAGGGCCACGGTAATGCGACCATACGCCGACACATCGCGCGTCGCAGGACAAATGCTCATAGAAATAAGAATGGGTACGGCACGAATAATCAACAACGCCACGATAAAGCCCACGAGCAGCCCGGGGCGCGACACCACGGCCGTCAGATCGATCTTTGCGCCCGACACGGTAAAGAACACCGGGATCAAAAAGCCGTAGGCCAGGCCGTCGAGCTTGGTCTCAAGCGTATGGTTGCCCTCGGGGATGATATAGCGCAGGACGAAGCCGGCGGCAAAAGCGCCCAACACGATATCGAGGCTAAAGATGGCCGAGAACGCCACGAGCGTGACCAAAATAAGCACCGTCAGGCGCACGAAGGTCTGCGACGTGGTATCGGCGCGCTCCTCGACAAACGCAAAGAAGCGGCTGCCGACGCGTTTGGAGCGGCTGGGGACCACGGCAAGCAGCACGCACACCACGGCGAACAGGCCCAAGATCAGCAGCGTCTCGATACCCGTGCGGGCAGACAGCAGTACCGACATGGCGAGCACGGGGCCGAGCTCGCCCCACGTACCATAGGCGAGAATCGAATCACCGACGCGCGTTCCGGCAAGCAACCGCTCGCGCAAGATGGGCATGAGCGCTCCAAGCGCCGTCGAGGTCAAGGCGAGCGTCACGGCGATACCGTCGAAATGGCTGACCGAGAACCACGGGGTAAAGCGCACGGCAAGCCAGGCGATACAAAATGTGACAACCCACGTGGCCATACCGTAGCGCCCCTCGACGCCCGTGATGTTCTTTGGGTCGATCTCAAAGCCGGCAAGCAGGAACAAAAATGCCAGACCGAGCTCTGACACAAGCGAGACCTCGGCATCCACATGGATGACGCCAAGCATATGAGGTCCCAACACCGCGCCGAACACGAGCAAAAAGACCGTTTCGGGAACGGGTTTTCCAGGAATCGCCGAAGCGATGAAGGGGCTTGCAAAGGCCACGAGTGCGATGATGGCGAGCGAAACGAATGCCATGTGATGCCTTTCTCTTGTTTGCGCTTCACTGTAGCACCCTCGCCGTCCTCTACGCGCCGCGAGCTGTCGTATCATAGTGAGGTTTACAAACATGTGGCTCAAGGCGACCGCAGGGCAGGCCCCGCAAACCGACCGCTGCCGCATACCGTACCGTACGCCCAACCGATCAGGAAGGCAGGAACCAATGGTCTCTCGTATCTACGTGGAGAAGAAACCCGGGTTCGACGTCGAGGCTCAGCAGCTCAAGGGCGAGCTGACCGAGATTCTCGGCATCAAGGGCATCGAGGCCCTGAGGATCATCAACCGCTACGACGTCGAGGGCATCGACGAGGAGCTTTTCCGCTCCTGCGTGCCGACCGTCTTTAGCGAGCCCCAGGTCGATGTGACCTACGACGAGCTCCCCGCAAGCGACGGCGCCGTCTTTGCCGTCGAATTCCTGCCTGGCCAGTTTGACCAGCGTGCCGACTCCGCCAGCGAGTGCGTGCAGCTCATCAGCCAGGGCGAGCGCCCCGCCGTGCGCTCCGCCAAGGTCTATATGATCTCGGGCGCCCTGGACGAAGCCGCCATCGAGGCCATCAAGCACTACGTGGTGAACCCCGTCGAGGCGCGCATCGCCTCGCTCGACCTGCCCGAGACGCTGTACATGGAGACCCCCGAGCCTCAGCCCGTCGAAGTGCTCGACGGCTTCCGCGAGCTCGATGAGGCCGGCCTTGCCGCCTTTATTTCCGAGCGCGGTCTTGCCATGGACGAGGCGGACATCGCCTTCTGCCAGCAGTACTTCCGCGATGAGAATCGCGACCCCACCATCACCGAGATCCGCGTGATCGACACGTACTGGTCCGACCATTGCCGCCACACCACCTTCGGCACCGTCCTGGATGACGTGACGATCGACGACGCCGTGGTGCAGCAGGCCTTCGACCGCTACATGGAGATGCGCCACGAGCTCGGTCGCGACGCCAAGCCCGTCTGCCTCATGGACATGGGCACCATCGGCGCCAAGTACCTTAAGAAGACCGGCGTCATGACTGATGTCGATGAGTCCGAGGAGATCAACGCCTGCACCGTCAAGGTGAAGGTCGATGTCGATGGCGAGGACCAGGACTGGCTGTTCCTCTTTAAGAACGAGACCCACAACCACCCGACCGAGATCGAGCCCTTCGGCGGTGCCGCCACCTGCGTGGGCGGCGCTATCCGCGACCCGCTCTCGGGCCGCAGCTATGTCTATCAGGCCATGCGTGTGACCGGCGCAGGCGACCCGCTCAAGCCGGTCAGTGAGACGTTGCCCGGCAAGCTGCCCCAGCGCAAGCTGGTGACCACTGCTGCTGCAGGCTATTCCTCCTACGGCAACCAGATCGGCCTTGCTACCGGTCAGGTGGATGAGATCTACCACCCCGGCTATGTGGCAAAGCGCATGGAGATCGGTGCCGTTGTAGGCGCTACTCCCGCTTCCCACGTCCGCCGCGAGTGCCCCGCCCCCGGGGATGTCATCGTCCTGCTGGGCGGCCGCACCGGCCGTGATGGTGTGGGCGGTGCTACCGGTTCTTCCAAGGCCCACAAGCTGGACAGCCTTGAGCACTGCGGTGCCGAGGTGCAGAAGGGCAACGCTCCCATCGAGCGCAAGCTGCAGCGCCTGTTCCGCCGCGAGGATGCCTGCAGGATGATCAAGCGCTGCAACGACTTTGGTGCAGGCGGTGTTTCCGTTGCCATCGGTGAGCTGGCAGACGGCCTGTACATCGACCTGAACAAGGTCACCAAGAAGTACGAGGGTCTGGACGGCACCGAGCTGGCCATCAGCGAGAGCCAGGAGCGCATGGCTGTGGCCCTTGCCCCCGAGGATGTGGACAAGTTCATCGCCATTGCCACCGAGGAAAACCTTGAGGCGACCCCCGTGGCAAAGGTCACCGAGGAAAAGCGCCTGAACATGGTGTGGAACGGCATGTCCATCGTGAACATCAGCCGCGAGTTCCTGAACTCCAACGGTGCCGAGAAGCACCAGAAGGTCCATGTGGAAAAGGCCACGGTCTGGCAGCCCCAGTGGGAGGGCCTGACCTTCAGCCAGAAGATGAAGAACATGGTGGGCGACCTGAACATCTGCAGCAAGAAGGGCCTTTCTGAGCGGTTCGACAGCACCATTGGTGCCGCCACCGTCCTGATGCCCTTTGGCGGTGCTTACCAGCTGACCCCCCAGAACGCC
>USCN01000173.1 GCA_900553165.1 uncultured Collinsella sp. | reverse complement strand
CGCCTGCGTTTTGCCAAAGAAAGATTATTGTCGGGCCCTAAATGCCTTTTGCTTCTGCTCCCTCCGCAATCATGTTGCGGTTATACACCAGGTGCAGATACATCGCGTCGTGCGCGGCGGTGGGATTGCGCGCGGCGATGGCGTCGGCCACGCCACGGTGAGTGCGGATGGTCTCTTCGACGAGGTCGCCGCCATCCCAGGGCGGCTTCATGGAGTAGCGTCCGTACGCATCGAATTGCTCCTCTCATAGATGTGCGGCACAAAGAGCTCCGAGTTCATACGAGCTCGGGGCTCTTTTCGTTTGGATTGCAGGCGTATTGACAGACGAAAACTGTCTGCGTCCGATATTGAGCCATACGAAAGCGAAATTACGCGTCTTGATTCCGTACGCAAATCAAGACGAAAACCGTTTGCGTCTTGGATAAATCAATACGCAAACGGTTTTCGTCTTATAATACGGTTATGAATGGTACGAAACGAGGGGGTTGTGCATATGGTTGTTAGAGAGAGCCCTACAGTCGAATACAAGGAAAGCGTTACGCCGACGTTTCTTAAAACGGTGAGCGCCTATGCAAACTATGGGACGGGCAAGATTGAGTTTGGCGTTGATGACGAGGGCGTGGTTGTCGGCCTTGCAGATCCGGTCGCAGAGTGTCTCCGCATCGAGAACATGATTAATGACAGCTTGGACCCCGCTCCCCGTTACACGCTCGAGCCCGATGAGAAACACGGGACCGTAATCCTTACGGTTTATGAGGGGCAGGACAAACCCTATCGAAGCAAGGGAAAGGCCTACAGGCGAAACGATTCGGCAACGGTGGAGGTCGACCGGTTTGAGTATGGCAGGCTGACGCTCGAAGGCAGCAACGTAACGTTCGACGCGCTCACGTCGGCTCGCCAGGACTTGGGCTTTCATACGCTCGAGCATAAGTGTGTTGAACACCTCGGCATTTCCGAGTTAACGCCGGATATCATGCGTACGCTCCGCTTGCTCGGCAAGGATGGCTATACCAATGCCGCGGCGATTTTGGCGGATAAGAATGATTTTCCGGGCATCGACTGCGTCCGTTTTGGCGATACCGAGGATGTGATCTTGGATCGCGAGACGGCGACAAATGTATCCGCAATTGAGCAGGTGGACAGGGCGGTAGCTATGTTTGCACGCTACTACCGTTATGAGCGTATCGAAGGGATGGAGCGCGTCCAAACCGATCGAATTCCTCTCGAGGCGTTTCGCGAAGCTGTCGCAAATGCTTTGGTGCATCGGACGTGGGACGTTCGAGCGAACGTTCAAATTGCCCTGTACGATGATCGCGTCGTTGTGACCTCTCCTGGATCGCTGCCCGCCGGTTTGACGACGGAACAATACCTGTATGGGCAGATATCCGTGCTCAGAAACCCCATCGTTGCAGAGGCCTTCTTAAAGCTGGATTACATCGAGAAATTTGGTACGGGAATCGCGCGCATTAGACGTGCCTATCGCGATTCGATCAATCAACCAATTTTTGATGTTCGCGGCGGCATGGTGGCCGTCACATTGCCCGTTACCGATGCTCTTGAAGGGTCCGAGGAAGAGGTCCAGGTTCTCAAAGCCTTGTCGGGCGGTCGAATTATGTCGCGAAGCGAGATTGAAAAACAGACGGGGCTGAGCCGCATGCGGACGTTGGCGGCACTCGAATCTCTGCTTGAACGGAATGCAATCGTAAGGCAGGGAACCGGGCGGGCCACGAAATACGAGCGCTCATAGTCAAAAAGAGCCATGGTACAAGACGGACCCCAAGCCAGCGTTGGCTTGGGGTCCGTTATATCCCGGATGGTAACGGGCCGATTATTGTCAAGTTATAGCAAAGTATAGCGACGTTCAGCAAAGTATAGTGAGATATAGCAAGCCGTATAGCGCGCCTTGATTATCAACCGTCCGTATTTCACAGCAACTTATAACAGGCTCGAGGTACCAATTTGGGGTGCAGTAGTGCTGCGCCACGAAAAGGGCCTATCTACTACGTTTAAGCCGCAGGGGTCAACCATAGTCGGCTTTTTCGAAAATCGACAAGCTGTCTACCTGCGGTTTTGTTTTCACGGTTTTCGGTATGGCCGAGGCTATCCGTGTTAACGTAGTAGATGGGCCACTTTTGTGACAGGGGGGCCGATCTGCGGGCCAGGGTAGCTAAAAGAGCCCCGTCCCAAAAAGACTGATTGGGAGCTGGGGCGTGTCGATGCGATAGTATTACGTGGTGAAATTCGACAAACCGTGGGCTTCATCCGAGGGCTTTATGGAACAACACCAGCATTATCAGAGCCTGCAAGACCAGGCATACAACGCATTGCGCTCCAAGATCATCTATGCCGAGCTCAGGCCCGGCACGCGCCTTTCGGCGATTGGTCTGGAAAAGGAGACGGGAATCGGGCGCACGCCCATTCGCGAGTCCTTTGTGCGCCTGCGCGAGCAAGAGCTGGTGGAAACGCGTCCCAAGAGCGGCACCTACGTCTCTAAGATCAGCATGGAACACGCCGAGAATGCCTGTTTCTTGCGCGAGAAACTCGAAAGAAGCGTACTCATAAAATGCTGTTCGGCCGCTTCGTCCGAGCAAAAGCATCGGCTCGAGCAGATTCTTGCCGAGTCCGAGTCGCTCGACCATAGCGAAACGCGTCGTTTCTTTGACCTGGACAACCTGTTCCATGAGACGTGTTTTGAGATTGCTGGCCGTCACATGCTGTGGGATTGGATGAAGAGCGTCAACACGCATTTTGAGCGATACAACTGGTTGCGTATGGTGTCGCAGGACCTGGATTGGGAGCCGATTCGCCGGCAGCATCGCCGGATTCTCGAGGCCATTAAGAGGGGCGATACCGACACGGCGAGCTATCTGGCAGAGACGCACTTGCATCTGATGCCCGAGGAGCAGGGCCCGGTTATCGCCTTGCATCCCGACTACTTTGAGCTGCCTAAAGACTCGTCAGTCTAGTCCATCATCGCATCTGCTCGAGGCGCAAAAACGATGCCGCTCACCTACAGCGTTTTGCAACCGAGATTTTTAAAAAAATGCCTAAAATGGCTCAGACCGCCGACAATTGGGAAACGGGGTGCGTTATGGCGCAGATGAGAATCAAGGACATTGCCGCCGAGGCGGGCGTGAGCCCGGCCACGGTCTCGCGCTATCTCAACAACCGTCCCGGGCAAATGACCGAGGAGACCCGTGCCCGCATCGCGGCGGTTATCGAGCGCACTGGCTATCGCCCACGTGCCGCCGCGCGCAATCTGCGGAGCTCGCGCACCAACCTCATCGGCGTGATCCTGGCCGACATCGCCAACCCGTTCTCCAGCGCCATGCTCGAAGGACTTTCCGCCAGCGCCGCTGCGCGCGGCTGCTCGCTCATGACGGCCATTAGCGGCAGCGACCCCGCCAAGGAGGCAGAGTCGCTCACCAGGCTTATCGATGCCGGCGTGGACGGCCTGGTCGTCAACACCTGCGGAGGCAATGACGAGGCGATCGCCGCGGCAGCGGGACGTCTGCCTGTTGTGCTGCTCGACCGCGATGTTGCCGACGGCGGAGTCGATCTGGTGACATCTAACAACCGTGAGCTGGTCGCTGGCTTGGTAGACGA
>USCN01000172.1 GCA_900553165.1 uncultured Collinsella sp. | reverse complement strand
AATGTACTCGCCGGCCGCCGCTACGGTATTCCCGTCTTTGGCACGCATGCGCACAGCTGGGTGATGAGCTTCGATTCCGAGCTCGAGGCCTTCCGCGCCTTTGCCAAGTCGAGCCCCAAGAACTGCACGCTGCTCATCGACACCTATGACGTGCGCGAGGGCTGTGAACATGCCATTACGGTTGCCAAGGAGATGGAAGCGGTGGGCGAGCGCCTGTCGGCCATTCGCATCGACTCCGGCGACCTCGCCAAGCTCTCAAAGTATGTGCGCGGCCGTTTTGATGCCGAGGGCCTGCCCTATGTGGGGATCTCGGTTTCTAACGATTTGGATGAGTACACGATTCAGTCCCTGCTCGACCAGGGCGCGCCCATCGACAGCTTTGGCGTGGGTACCAAACTCGCGACCTGCTACGATCAGCCTGCGCTGGGCGGCGTGTACAAGCTTTCGGCCCGTCGTGCGAGCGAGGCAGATCCATGGACGCCGGTGGTCAAGCTCTCTGAGCAGCCATACAAGCGCACGATCCCGGGTGTGCAACGCGTGCGCCGTTATTACGACGGCTTTGGCGGCCCGGTCTGCGACATGATTTATGACGAGGACCATCTGGCAGGGGAGGGCGCCGCGCGCGGCAATACCCTTGTGGCCGTGAACGATGCCGCCCTGGTGACCGACGTGTCCGAACTTGAGTATCGCGAGCTGCTGGTGCCGATCGTGCGCGATGGCAGTGCGGTGGCTCCGCGTGAGAGCATCCAGGACGCGCGCGAGCGCTGTGCTTGGGCGCTCGACCATCTGGACGCAGCTTTCAAGCGCTTCCTGTACCCGCAGACCTATGTGGTGGGTATGGAGCAGGGCCTGGCTCAGGTGCGCGACGAGCTCGTGCGCAAGAACATGGCCGCGGCCTCTGCCTTTCCCTGGGCTCACTAATTCCTTGGGCGGTAGGGGCGAGTCACGCTTCCCTGGCCGCCGGCTCGGCCGTTCGCTGAACAGTTGATTGGTTTGACGTATGACGACTTCTTATAAAACGATGGTGGTAAAGATCGGTTCCTCCACGGTGGTGGGTGCCGATGGCAAGGTCAACCGCGCCTTTATCGGCGGACTTGCCGATCAGGCCGCAGCGCTGCGCAAGCTCGGCTGGCGTCTGGTTGTGGTGAGCTCGGGCGCTATCGCCTGTGGCTATCCCGTGTTGGGCTTCGACCGCAAGCCGGTCGGTGACCTGCCGAGCCTGCAGGCCTGCGCCTCGGCCGGTCAGTGCATCATCTCGTCGGCCTACGACGAGGAGTTCCATGCGCGCGACCTGCTCACCTCGCTCGTGCTGCTCACGCGTCACGACACGGCGCGCCGCACGTCCTACCTGCACGCGCGCGACGCCCTGCTTCGCCTTGTGGAGCTGGGTGTGGTGCCGGTCGTCAACGAGAACGATACCGTCACCGTCGATGAGATCAAGTTTGGCGACAACGACACGCTGGCGGCGCTTGTGAGCTGCCTGGTTTCTGCCGATCTGTGCGTGACGCTCTCGGACATCGATGGTCTCTATACTGCCAATCCGCATGAAGACCCCACGGCCGAGTTTGTTCCTGTCGTGCATAAGATCGATGCCAAGATTATTGCCTCGGCGGGCGATTCTTCCACATCGGTGGGCACGGGCGGCATGATTACCAAGATCCGCGCGAGCCGCATCCTGATGACGGCGGGCATTCAGAGCGTGATTTGCGCGGGCGAGGAGCCCGATGCGCTCGTGCGTCTCGCCCGCGGCGAGAGCGTGGGCACGCTGTTCGATCCGCCGGCGGAGCGTCTGGACATCGCACCCCGCAAGCTGTGGATCGCGCTGGGCGACAAGGCACATGGCTCGGTGACGGTCGATGATGGTGCTGCGAAGGCGCTGGTCAGCCGTGGCTCTTCCCTGCTTGCGGTGGGTATTCGCGAGGTCGATGGCCAGTTTGCCGAGGGCGATGTGCTCGATGTGTGCGATCCGAGCGGTATGGTCGTCGCCCGCGGTATCGCCGAAGCCGATTCGGACGTGCTGGAGCTTGCCGCCGGCCGCCGCCAGGACCAGATCGCCAGCAACCGCCTGCTCGCTAACCTGGCCGAGAAACCCGCGATCCATAGGGACAACTTGATAGTGTTCGCCTAACCAATTGACGCTGCAAACGCCCCTAAGCGGCAATCTGACGTTCAATCGTCGGGCATGACCAGAAGGTCAATGCCCTCCTCTTTCACGTCACCTTGCTCGCTTAGGGGCGTTTTCGCTGACTTTGCCAAAGCATCGGCAGGTACTCATTGGGGACGTACTTAAATGAGTGCCTGCAGAATGAGAGTGGATAATCTCCCGTTTTTGGCCTGCTTGGGGGCTCAAAGTGGGAGATTATCCACTCTCGTCATTGGGCTAGTCGTTGGGGACGTTCTTGTTTGACTAGTCGTTTAAGAATGTCCCCAATGACTACTTGCTTGGCAGCTGGCTTACTTGCTCGCGAACAGCCAGATTAGGATGATCACGAGGACTACGGCGACAATGCAGACGATGGCGCCGGTGAATTTGATGCGTGAGTCGCGGGTGCGCTCTCGTACGTCATCCTCGGTAGCCTCGAGCTGGGCCACTTCGCGCTCGGTTTCGGCGTGTTCGGCTTTGTCTCGGGCCAAGGATCCTGCAAGCGACTCGGTGATCTCTGGGTGGTCGTGCACCTCGGTCGCCTGTTCGATGATCGACTGTGCATGTGCGGCATCTGCTTGGGCGTTGGCGATGGTCTGCTCCTGGTCGCGGCGTGCCTTGTCCTCCGCGGCGATCTTCTCGCGCAGTTCGCGCTGACGAGTCGCGGCGGCAGTCTTCGCCGTCTGCAACTCGTCGCGCGCGGCATCGGCTTCGGTCGTCACGGCTTGGTGCGCGCGTTTTGCGTCGGCGATAGGGGCTTGAGCCTGCTCGACGGCCTGCTCGGCTGCGGCAAGTGAATGCTCAAGGTCGGCGGTGATGCGCGGGACATCTTCTTCGGCTTTACGCAGGGCATCTGCCGTGTCGGAAATCTGCATCGAGAGCTCACTGGTGCGCACCGTATAGTTGGCGGGATTTGCCGAGGGATTGCGTTGCAGCTCGGCATACTCATGACGCAGCGTCTCGAGCTGGGCGCGCGTGGCGTCGACGGTTTGTTGTGCGGCGGCAATGCCGGTGTCTCGCTCTGCCTTCACCTTGTCGCGGATGCGCTTGGAATCCTCAAGACGTCGAACGAGGCGGTTGCCGGTCTCGCGCGAGCTCGCCTCGCGGGCCTCCACGGCATCGAGCGCGGCCTTCAGACGGAGCTCAGTCGCGTCATCCTCTGTCTTCATTTGTTCGAGCTGACCCTTGAGCTTTGTCGCTTTGGAGGCGTGGGCATCACGGTCAATCTCGGCGGCCGCTGCAGTCTTTTGGGCCGTGGCAATCGCCTGGCGCTGGTCGGCGACGATCTGGTCGTAGCGGCCTGCGATATCCTGGCGCGTCTCGAGTTCCTCGGCCTGATCGGTAATGCGCTGCTCAAGTTCGGCCAGGTGGGCGCGGGCATCGGCAAGTGCCTTTTTCGCGGCGTTCATCTCGCGCATGGCCGAGGCGCCCTGGGCGATAAAGGTGCCCACGGCGTTCGCAGTGTTCGAGACAGCGGTCCCCAGATCGCGGCTCGCGGCGGGG
>USCN01000171.1 GCA_900553165.1 uncultured Collinsella sp. | reverse complement strand
CTCAAACACGCCCGATGCAACCGTGACCTGCGCATCTACCGGGGCATGGCAGCCCGGGAAGACGGGCGCGACGAGCTGCGAGATATACGGATCGGGCTTGGTCGCAAAGGCGTTCTCATGCAGGGCCAGCGGCGCGGGGGCCAGATTGCCGGCAAAGTTAAGCGCACCCTCGGGCGTGTCGAACGATGCCATAATGCGAGCGCACAGCCAACGCGGCAGACCCATCAGGCGCGACAGGCGAACCAAGCGTCGCTCAGACTCATCCACATCGGACGCCGTGGCAAAGTCCTCAACATTGTCAGCAACCTTATGCAGTACAGCATTGGCCAAGCCCGCGGCGGACTTAGCACCGCAGCGAACCAGCTCAACACCTTGACTTACGGCAACGCGGCCAGGCGTATGCAGATAGAGCATCTCGAAGGCCGAGATGCGAAGCGCCATGCGAACACGCGGCGCAACCTTTTTAGGCTTATCGAGAAACTGATCGAGCAGCTCGTCCAAAATACCCTGCGTGGCGGCCACACCCAGCGCCAAGCGGGCGGCAAAAGCGGAATCGCGCTGATCAATAGCCTTGGCCGATGCGCGTGAGGACAGCACGTCGCGCGCGTACATGCCGCGGCGATCGGCCTCCATGAGCACATCGAGCGCAAGCTTGCGCGCGGGAGACAGCTTGCTCATGACAGAACACCCCACGAAAGATCGGCGCCTTGCAGCCCAGCAGCCCAAGCAGAAGCGGCCATAGCACGCTTGCCATCGGGCTTAACCTCGAGCAACTCAACCGAGCCATCGGAAAGACCAAGGTACACACGCTTGTTTTTAACGTCAACGGCGCCCTCGCCAAGCGAAACATCGGCCAGCGCAGCATCGAGCACACGCACGGTCTTGCCGGCAATCACGCAACGAGCAGGCGCGGTATCGGACGAAGCGAGCACATGACGCACGCAATCGAGCGCAGCCATCTGCGGATCCAGACGCATCTCCAGCTTGGAAATCTTGGCAGCATGGGTAACGAGCGCCTCATCCTGCTCAGTCCACACGGCGGTGCCATCGGCAAGCGAAGGAAGCGTATCGGCAAGCAGTTTGCCGCCAAGCTCACCAAGCTCCATGGTCAGCGCCTCAGCATGCTTACCGGCAACCGAGGTGGAAGCTTGGGCGCAATAAGCGCCGGTATCCACGCCATGCCCAATACGCATGATAGAAACGCCAGCAACCTCGTCACCAGCGAGAATCGCACGCTGAATAGGAGCAGCCCCACGCCAACGAGGCAGCAAGGACGCATGAACATTCACGATGCCAAGCGGCGCCATATGCAGCACCTCATCCGGCAAAATGCAGCCATAAGCAGCCACACAGAAAATATCGGCCTGGGCAGCCTGGAGCGCCTCAACAACCTCAGGTGTCATACGATTTGCCTCAACAACCGGCAACCCCAGCTCAAGCGCCTTGGCCTTAACAGAAGAAGGCTCAAGCTTCTTACCACGCCCACGAACAGCATCAGGACGAGTAACAACAAGCGCAATCTCATTCCCAGCCTCGACAAGCGAAGTCAGCGAAGGCACAGCAAAATTAGGCGTACCCATAAACACAATACGCATAAAGATCGTCTCCTCTCAACCAAAGCCGAGACGGCTACAAAGAACAGCGGAAAGCCAAGTACCCGGCCCATCCGCAAGAACAATTCAACAAGAACAAATATACCCAAAACCAAAGAAAGAGCCGCAATAAAAGCAGCTCTTCCAACAAAGCAATTATCAGCGAAGACGCCCCTCCCTGGCCCAACGGCACCCGGGCGAAACGAAGAGCGACAACGTAGTCCCTGGGATGGGGCCCACATATATCGTCCCGCGCGCAGTTTCGCAGCAAAGCGAGAATGTTTGAGCACGGGATGATATGTGTGGGCCCCATCCCAGGAACGGACAATTAACCTATTCAGTCTCGCCCGGTCGAGCGCCGCGGGCCAAGGCGTCCTGGTACTCCTTGACTGCCTTGATCCTCTGCATCGGCTTCAGTCGCTCGAACATGGTGTTGCCGTGCAGGTGATCGATCTCGTGCTGCAGGCACACGCAGAACAAATCGCCCGTGGCCTCATAGCGAATAAGGTTGGCATCCAAGTCGTATGCCTCAACGACAACATGGTCGGGACGCTCAATCTCGCAGCTAATGCCAGGAATGGAGAGGCAGCCCTCGCTAAAGGGCACCAGATGGTCGCTCTGCTCCACGATCACGGGGTTAATGAGCACGTATGGGTCGTAATCGTTCTTGTCGCTGTAGTCGCAGTCGATGGTGACGAGCTGAATGAGCTCGCCGATCTGCGGGGCAGCTAGGCCGCAACCGCCGTTCTCGAACATCATCTTCTTCATCTTCTCGGCAAGCGCCTCGATCGCCGGGGTGATCTCCTCGATGACGGCGCACTCCTGGCGCAGACGAGGGTCAGGCGACAGTACGATTCCGTTGGCTTCCATGGCCATCCTTTCGGGTTGTTACATCAAATCATAGGCGTCGACGTCAACGCTCACGCTCACGCCGCGCACAGAGCCCACCTCTTTGAGACAGGCGTCGATATCATCAGAGACATGGTACCCCACGGGCGACTTCACAAGCAGATGGAAGCGGTAGCGGTCCTTGGCTCTCTCGATTACACACGAAGCCGGGCCCAGCACCTGCGGCACGGCACTCCCCGCCCGCAAAAAGTCGGGCGCGGCAGCATGCCAACGGCGCTTGAGGAGCTTTGCAATGCGCCCGATGTAGTCCTGCGCTTCGTCTCGGTTCGCCGACCACACCAAGATGTTGACCAGGCGAACAAACGGCGGGTACAGCGCGTCGCGGCGCTGGTCCAGGTCGTAGTCGGTAAAGATCGAACGGTCATGCCCAGCGACGGCGCGAATGACCGGGTCCTCGGGCAGGTAGGTCTGGATGATGACCTCGCCGGGGCGATCACCACGACCGGCACGGCCGGCGACTTGCTCCAGCAGATCGTAGGCGCGCTCCCCTGCGCGGAAGTCCGGCAGCTTGAGGGCGAAGTCGGCATTGACCACGCCCACAAGCGTGACCTCGGGAAAGTCGAGGCCCTTTGCGATCATTTGGGTGCCCAGCAGCACCGCGCAATCGACGGCATCGAACTTCTCAAGCAGCTTTTTGTGCGCATCCTTGCCGCGCGTGGAATCGGCATCCATACGAATAATGGCGACGTCCTCGGGCAACATCTGGTGCAGTGCGTCCTCGATCTGCTGCGTACCCAGGCCCATTTTTGCCAGGTAGCGACTGCCACATTTGGGGCAACGGCTCGTGGGCGCGGGATACGGCTGCACGCGCCAAGACGAACCGCATGTGTGACACTGCAGCGTGTGCGTGCGCTCGTGATACGTAAGCGCGGTGGAGCAGTGGTTGCAGGTGGGGACGCAGCCGCACTCGCGGCACATAAGGAACGGCGCAAAGCCACGGCGGTTATGCAGCAACACGGCCTTCTCGCGGCGCTCGACCACACGCTCCAGGCCTTCCATCAGCGGTTTTGAGAACATAGAGCGGCTGCCGTGCGAGAACTCGCGGCGCAGGTCGGCAATGCGGACTGTCGGCAGCACGGCGTGTCCCGGGCGCTCGGGCATCTCGACGCGCGTCCAGGTGGCACCGTTATACGTGCCACGGCGGCAGCGGTCG
>USCN01000170.1 GCA_900553165.1 uncultured Collinsella sp. | reverse complement strand
GTCATGGGTACCGACGTCGAGAAGCCGGCTGCGAGCATCGCCGTGGTCGATAGCGGTGTCGAGGTCTTTGTGGTGCTCGAGGGCAAGGTTGATCTTTCGGCCGAGAAGGCACGCCTGGAGAAGGAGATCGCCGCGGCGCAGAAGGAGCTCGCCGGCTGCGAGAAGACGCTGGCCAACGAGGGCTTTGTGGCCAAGGCCGCGCCCGCGGTGGTCCAGAAGAAGAGGGACCGTGCAGCTGAGCTCAAGGAGATCCTGACGGCGCTGACTGCTCAGGTTGCTGACTTCTCGTAAGGTTTGCTCTGGGGCGCGTCCCGACGCTTTGCTCGCTACTGCGAACAGTCCTGCGCAAGACGGACAGCACATTTAGTGCTGTCCTTTGCGTGCGGAACTTGTATCGAGCAAAGCGTCGGGCCGCTCCTAGTGCGGTTACGTGGTTGTTTGCAGCTGGTAGGTTATGGCCACTTGTTCGTGGCCTTGATCTTGCTGCAAGCGGATAAAGGCTGATATTGTCAACGCGAGGGGCTCATTCTTTTTGGTGGGCCTCTTTTTCTGTTATGGGGGACTTTGGGTTATGACTAAGCGTTCTGGGTCTTATGTCGTTCCTTTCTCGTTTGAGTTGCTTTCGTTTGATGAGGCTGTTGAGCTGGCTGCTGATACGGGGCGGATTTCTGGGGATGCTGGTCCTCTGCTCGAGACGGTTGTCGATATGCTCGATGAGCTGGGGCGTCCGGACGAGTATTTCGATTGCATTCAGGTCGCCGGTACTAATGGCAAGACTTCGACTACGCGTTTTTCGGCTGCTATTCTTCGCGGCGAGGGGCTCAAGACCGCGCTGTATACGTCGCCGCAGCTGGTGCGCTATCCCGAGCGCATGGAGGTCGATGGGCGCGTCGTGAGCGATGAGGCGTTTGCCCGTGGCGTTTCCGCCGCCGTCGAGGCGGGGCGTCGCGTGAATGCCCGTCGTGTGGCGGCGGGGGAGCGCGCCTATACCATCACGCCGTTTGATTTGCTGACGGCTGCCGCGCTTGTCGTGTTTGCCGAGGCTGCGGTGGATGTTGCCGTGCTCGAGGTTGGCATGGGCGGACGCTGGGATGCTACGAGCGCGACCGATCCCGTCGCCGTTGCCATTACCGGCATCGGGCTCGACCACACACGAATTTTGGGCGATACGCTCGAGGCTATTGCGGGGGAGAAGGCTGCGGTTATTAAGCCTGGGCGCCTGGTTGTTTTGGGCGAGGGCACGCATGAGGTGAGTGTTCAGCGCGTGATGGATGCGCGTTGTTGCGAGTGCGGCATTGTGCCGCTGGTGGTGAACCATGCCACGACCAAGGTTCCGGCACATGTGGGCGACACGGTTGAGTTTAGCTGCACCACGCCGCGTGCGATCTATACGTCTAGCATGGTCAAGCCGGCGTATCAGCCGCAGAATGCCGCGTGCGCGATTATGCTGTGCGAGGGCTATCTGGGCCGCGAGCTCGACCACGAGTCGCTCGACGCTTCTCTTATGGGCTGCCCCACGCCGGGTCGCTTTGATGTGCTGGGAACCGATCCGCTCAAGCTGATCGACGCCTGCCATAACCCCCAGAGCTGCGAGAACTTTGTGAGCGCGTTGGACGAGATCGATCCGTGCGTGGAGAATCGCCCCACGCTGCTGTGCGCTGCGCTGGCCGACAAGGACGTGGCAGGCATCGTCGACGTGCTGATTCCCGCCTTTCCACGCGTAGTCGTGACCCAGACCGATTCCGACCGCGCCCTGCCGGCGGAGGAGCTCGCTGCCCTCGTTGATGCCGATAAGCTCGCAGGCGTGTACTCCAGCGTTTCCGAGGCCCTTGCAGCTTTCAAGGCCGCAGGCGAGCCCTTCGTAGCAGCCGGCACCATCACCCTAGCCGGCGAAGTGGCCGGCCTGCTCCGTTAACCCATCCCCTCATCAGTTGCGGTGAAATACGGACTGTTTTACAAGCCAGAAGCCTCAAACAGGCCGTATATCACCGCAACTCAAAAGCAGTCAATTTGGGACGGGGCTTTTTTGGCTGCCCTGTGCCCCGAGTCGACTCGCTTGCCATGAAATTGGCCTGTCTACTACGTTTGACCGGTTACCCTCGACCACACGGAACATTGCGAAATTAAAACCGCAGGTAGACGGCTTGCGGATTTTGCGAAAAGTCGGTTATGGTCGACCCATGCGGGTTAAACGTAGTAGATAGGCCGTTTTTGTGGCGACATTCATGTGATGCGGCAAAGGGGCTGTCCCTTTGCCGCATTGCCTAGTCTAGGCGGACTGGATCGTGGGGGTAGGCGTTGAGAATCTCGACGCCGGACTCGGTCACCAAGGCCAAGTCCTCGATGCGGACGCCGGTGTGACCGGGGAGGTAGATGCCCGGCTCGATGGAGAAGGTCATGCCCGGCTCGACAACCTGCTCGTTGACGAGCGAGACGTCGCCCGGCTCGTGATCCTGCAGGCCGATCGAGTGACCCAGGCGATGCGTAAAGTACTGCCCATAGCCCGCATCCTCAATCACGTCGCGCGCGGCGCGGTCCAGGTCGCACATACGAACGCCCGGCGCGATAAGCGCTTCGGCGGCCTCGTTGGCACGGCGCACGATGTCGTAGATGCGTGCCGTCTCCTCGTCCGGCTCGCCCCAAAAGAACGTGCGCGTCATGTCCGAGCAATAGTTGCGGCGACGTCCACCAATGTCGAACAGCACCACGTCGCCACGCTTGAGCACGGTGTCGTCGGGCTCGTGATGCGGGTCGCCGGCGTTGGCGCCAAAGCTCACGATCGGCGGAAAGCTAAAGCCCTCGCAGCCGTGCTTGCGGTACAGGCCGAGCATCTGGTCGGCGATTTCGCGCTCCGTCACGCCCTCGTGGACGAGTTTGATGGCATCGGCCATCACGGCGTCGTTGGCGGCCGAGGACACGCGCATAAGCTCCTGCTCGGCGGCATCCTTGTAGGTGCGCGCGGCGGTGACGGCAAAGTCACCCAGGAAAAACTCGCTTGCGGCGTGGTGCTCTATGAGCGGCATCAAAAAGCCGGAACGCATGACAGTGTCGACGCCAAGCGGCTTGGCTGGGTCGATCTCACTCGCGATGGCGTCGGTCACGACGTCGGTGTCGGTGTGGTAGGCCACGCGGGCATTGTCGTACTCGGGCAGCTGATGCAGGGCGTTGACTAAGATCACGGGCTCGTCATCGCGCGCGAGCAGCACGCCGCAAAAACGCTCGAACATATCGGCATAAAAGCCGGTCAGGTAATAGATCGACCATGGGTCGTTTACGAGCAGCTGCGCGCCGGGGTGCTGAGCCTCGAGCGCATCGAGCACGCGCGCCACACGCTGGTCATCGACATGTGCCATACATCGTCCTTTCGCTAGGTTGCCACCATGGTATCCCATGCCCGGCACATGGGGACGTTCCTTTTAATATGAGCAGGACATTGTCAAGAGGCAAAATCGGGCCTGGCCCCAACGATATGGGGTCAGGCCCTCTCCCTATATCAACCCGTCCGCGGCGACCTCGGCGTGTCTTCCCGACGCTCGTCTTTGCAGTTTAATATCCGCCCGTGGCGATCTCTCGCTGGGCAATCCGTTGCTACGGCTGAGGCTTCTTCGTCGAACCGACAGTCTGTGCACGCGTGTGGCGCCCTGGGCGCTCGCAGAAAAGGGACCTGAGGTTCGCCTCAACGGCTTCGGATCGAACCGCTTCCGGGG
>USCN01000169.1 GCA_900553165.1 uncultured Collinsella sp. | reverse complement strand
CCTCATCGGCTGGCAAAACGACCGCCACGCCTACCGCTATTGCCATCACTTTGACGATCAGCAGATCACCGACCTGGTGCGCGGCGTCCGTACGTTCTACAAGAGCGGCGAGGTCCCCGTGCGCGAGCTTGAGCGCTTCCATGCCGACGGTCGCAGCGGCGAGCTCAACCGCTATGTGATTCTCAAACGTCTGTAGGCACCGACGATTCGCCGCCGAGCCGCACCGCATCTTTCGGGCAAACTATGCCCACCCTTTTTCAACCCATTGACGGAACGCGCAGCTATGCGTTCCATACTTATGACCAAGGAGCCTCATGGGAGCCGTCCACGTTCGCACGCCTAAGAACTTTGTGCTCGAGGAGCGCCTGGAGCGCTACGCCGATGCGATCGAGACGAACCCCGAGGCTTATGCCGGAGATTGGCGCGAGGCTTGCGCGCCAGCTGGCAGCAAGCCCTTCGAACACCTTCACCTGGATCTTGGCTGTGGCAAGGGAACCTATCTGGTCGAGCGCGCCCACCGCGAGCCCGACACCCTCTTTATCGGCATGGACCAGGAGCCCATCTGCATCGCCTATGCCGCGCAGAAAATCTGCGAACAGGGGCTATCCAACGCACTCGTCCTGCCCCGAGGCGCCGCATCGCTGCCACAGCTGTTTGCCGCAGGCGAGCTCGATGCCATCACCATTAACTTTCCCACGCCGCAGCCCAAGGCCAAGTACGCTAAAAAACGACTCGTCCATGTCGACCATCTGATGCTCTACCGCCCGCTCTTTTCAGCCGGCGCTACCGTCACACTGCGCACCGATAGCAAGCCGTTGCGCGATTACGCCCTGGGACAGTTTGCCGCGGCCGGCTACGATACGCTTTGGGTAAGCGACGACGTCCGCCGCGACCATCCCGAGCATCCCGAGACCGAGTACGAGCGCCGCACGCGCGAGATGGGTGCCGCCGTCTATGGCATTTGCGCCACACCTGGAGCGCAGCCCAGCGATGAACAGCTCGCGGCGGGCCGCGCGCAGGAGCAAAGCCTAGCCTGCTACCTGCCCGATAACCTCGATGAGCTCGCCTATGTGCCTCTGGGCATGGAAGAGGCCGTCGAGAACTTTAGAAACCGTGCCCGCAAGGGCAAGAAGCGTCTACCGCAAGAGTCCCAGGGGCCTCTGATGGTCGCAGCTTCGGCAAACAAGCGCAAATAGGCGCCAGCAAACGTCCCTCAAATCTAAGTGAGTAGACTTTTTTGCAATAGCCAAGCACAACCCGCATAACCAATACTAAAACCGCAGGTAGAGCCCTTGCGCAAAAGCCATGTGCTCGCGATATTGCAAAAAGTCTACTCACTTAGCTGGCAACTGCACCAAACGGCTGGGCAGAACGCCCATTTCCTGCATTTTCTTGCCTGCGAACGCATCGATGCGACGCTACGCCATAATAGTTGGCGGACAATCGCGAGAGAAAGCAAACACATGGCACAGACCACGACAGATACCGCCGTCAGCACCGTCTCCGGCGCCGGGGCCGCCAGCTCATTCTCGGGCGGCACGGGAACCGAAGCCGAGTTCGGCTCGCTCGGCGCGCTCTCCCCCACCTGGTGGGAGCCCGAGGACGGCAGCGAGCCCGAACCATGGCTCACGCCCGACCAGGCCTTCGAACGCTTCTTTGAATGGACGAGCGATCGCGGCATTGAGCTGTGGGATCACCAAGAAGAGGCCCTCATGGACCTGGCAGCCGGCGATCACGTCATTCTGGGCACTCCGACCGGATCGGGTAAATCGCTCGTCGCGCTGGGCATGCTCTTTATGGGCATGGCGCAGGGCAAGCGCTGTTATTACACGGCCCCCATCAAGGCTCTGGTCAGTGAAAAGTTTTTCGATCTGGTACAGGTGCTCGGCCGCGATAACGTCGGTATGATCACCGGCGACACGCATATCAACACCAAGGCACCCGTCATCTGCTGCACGGCAGAGATCCTTGCCAACGACGCGCTGCGCGAGGGCGAAGATGCCGATGTTGGCTGCGTCGCCATGGACGAGTTCCACTACTTTGCCGACCCCGATCGCGGCTGGGCCTGGCAGGTACCGCTGCTCACCCTGCCTCACACGCAATTCATGCTCATGAGCGCCACGCTCGGCGATGTCACTGCCATCGCCGCCTCACTCGAGGAACACACCGGCGCTACCTGCGACTTGGTCGTCGATGCCCCGCGCCCCGTGCCGCTGAGCTACGACTATGTGACGACCTCGCTCGAAGGCACGGTCGAGCTCGCCATGCGCCGCGGCGAGGCCCCGCTCTATATCGTGCACTTTAGCCAGGATGCCGCCCTTGCGACGGCACAGTCGCTCGCCAATTTTGGCATCGCCAGCAAAGAGCAGCGCGAAGCCATCAAAGAAGCGGCAAAGGGGACAAGCTTCTCGACGGCCTTCGGCAAGATCCTCAAGCGCTTGCTCGGCTGCGGCGTCGGCGTGCACCATGCTGGCATGTTGCCGCGCTATCGCCTGTTGGTCGAGCGCTTGGCGCAGCAGGGCCTGCTGCCCGTCATCTGCGGTACCGATACGCTCGGCGTCGGCATCAACGTACCCATCCACACCGTGGTGCTCACCGCGCTCACCAAGTTCGACGGTTACAAGATGCGTCGCCTGCGCGCCCGTGAGTTTCATCAGATCGCTGGTCGCGCCGGTCGCTCGGGCTTCGATACCGAGGGCATGGTGATCGCCGAGGCACCCGAGCACGAGATCGAGAATGCCAAGCTTATGGCCAAGGCGGGCGACGACCCCAAAAAACTCCGCAAGATTAAAAAGAAGAAGGCCCCCGAGGGCTTTGTCACCTGGAACAAGCAGACCTTTGAGCGCCTGATCGAGACGCAGCCCGAGACGCTCAAGCCGCGCCTGCGCATCACGCACTCCATGGTGATTAGCGTGGTCGAGCAGGGCGGCGATGCCCGAGCCCGCGTGCACGACCTCATCGAGACGAGTCTGCAGACTCCCGAGGAAAAGGCCAAGCTCGAGGTTCGCGCCGACGAAATCTTCGCCACGCTCATCGATTCCGGCGTCGTCGTTCGCACCGAGGTGCCGCCCGCACCCGACGCCCCGACTGACGCCGCACCAGACATCGACTATGCACTGACGGTTGATCTGCCCGAGGACTTCGCGCTCGACCAGCCGCTCTCGCCGTTTTTGCTTGCCGCATTGGAGCTGCTCGATCCCGAGAGCGAGACCTATACCATGGATCTAATCTCAATGGTCGAGGCAACGCTCGAAGATCCCAAGCAAGTGCTGCGTGCACAGGAACGTGCCGCACGCGATCGCGCTATGGCCGAGATGAAAGCCGACGGCGTCGAATATGAGGAACGCTTGGAGCGCATCCAGGATGTCACCTACGAAAAGCCGCTCGAGGATTTGCTCGATGCCGCCTTCGACAAGTACTGCCAGGAAGTACCTTGGGCCAACGACTACCAGCTCTCGCCCAAGAGCGTCCTGCGCGACATGTTGGAGAGCGCGAGCGACTTTAAGGGCTATATCCAAAAGCTCGGCATCGCCCGCTCCGAGGGCATTCTGCTGCGCTACCTAGCCGAGGCCTACCGCTCCCTCGATCGCACCGTGCCCATTGAGAAGCGCGATGAGCGCTTGCGCGACATCATTTCGTGGCTCGGCTTTGTGGTACGCTCGGTCGACTCGAGCCTGGTGGACGAGTGGGAGAACGCCGGCAACCCGGCGGCC
>USCN01000168.1 GCA_900553165.1 uncultured Collinsella sp. | reverse complement strand
ACGGCAAGTCGCGAACGCAAGCGGGCAAGCGTCTCGCCCTCGACCCATTCCATGACAATTGCAGGCACACCGTCGACCTCGCCCCAGCCATAGAGGCGGGGAAAGCCCTTAAGGCCCGAAAGGGCGCGATGGCATTCGTATTCCTCGCGAAACGCCGCCTTGAACTTGGCGACCAGCGCCTCGTGAGCGGCATCGTCGTCAAACTCATCGCGCGTCGGCAAGATGAGCTGTTTGAGTGCCACGGCCTCGCCTTGGGCGTTGACGGCACGCGTCACGCGGCCGATACCGCCACGGCGCATGGTGGCATCGTCGGCAAACAGCATCGTAAAACGACGCAGATAGGCAGGCAGTTCGCCCTGACCGAGCGCAATGGCCGGCTCAAACCCGTCGACACGCGCCAGGCGCAGGCCGACCATGGGATCGCGACCGAGCGATTGTGGTGTGGTGGATGCAAGATCGGTCATCATAGGGCAAGCGCCGCCACGTTATTGTTGAAGTTACCGAGCGCGACGTCATCATCGCCGTAATGGCCGACCCATTGACATAGGTTGGTGTAACAGCCCCACAGATTGGCATACTGCTGATACCACTTTGACCGGGGCGAGAATGTCTGACGACCGAACTCGGCTCGAATGACAAACATCTCCCCGACCAGGCTGTCGCACGGCCTGGGATCTCCCGTAGAGTTATAGGTCGAGACCACGTCATTGGCACGAGAAACATAGCCGTCGAGCATGTTGTACTTGGTCACAAGCCAGCTGTGAATGCTCTCTTCCTCAGCAGCGGAAAGGCCACCGGAGTTTGCATCGTTGTCAGTGTTGCCGCCCGTCGAGCCGCCGTTTCCAGACCCTCCGGCAGAGGAACCCGACCCAGAGCCACCGCCCGAACTCGACGAATCCGAGCCGGAGCCAGAAGTATCCGAGCTACCGGGCTTTCCGGACTGCTGGGCGTCCTGCTCCTTCTGCTGCTCGACCTTATTCACCGTTGCCGCCACGCTATTGTTGGACAACCGATCGATGATCTTGGTGTTGGTGAGCACGATGGTTTTGCCATTGGCAAGCGTGACTTCGTTGTCCGGGGCCTCGGCGCCGTCCGCGTCGCCGGTGCCAAACACAATATGCGCGACCACACTTGCCCAAGCATATCCAGTCGTGGTCCCCAGGTCACTTTTGACCTCATGCCCCACGCGCGGTTCGCGTGCGGCATGTGCCTGCATCATGGACGGCACGGTCATGCCATAGGCAGAAACGCCAGCTATGACCAGCACCAGCGAGCAAGACAGCAGTGCGTACGCCCGCGGCGCCAAGCCCAGTCGGCGTCGCATGCGCACCGCGGCGCCGCGCTTTGTCTGAGTGCCACCGGGCCGCATGCGTTCTCCTCCAACAAAAACACGCCGCTCGGGAGCGGCGCATTCATTCGAATCCATATTTGAGTGTATCAGCGAACCCAAAAGGTTGCGCAACGAATGGGCAAATTAAGGATGCGAGTGGAAGCATCCATGCGATAAGCGGATACAAAGCATCTTTGTTGCACAACAAACTTACAGTCGCACGGGGAAATTATGGCTACCCCGTGCGTCGCGATGAAGACATACGGCAGGAGCAGGCTCGCCACCTAAATCGTGCGACGGGCCTCGATGGCGCGCCCAAGCGTAAGCTCGTCGGCATACTCCAGGTCGCCGCCCACGGGAAGGCCGCTCGCCAGACGCGATACCTCAACGCCCAGCGGCTTGATAGTGCGGGCCAGGTAGCTCGCCGTGGTCTCGCCCTCGATATTGGGGTTGGTGGCGATGATGACCTCGTGGATGTCCTCGTGGCCCAAGCGTGCCAGCAGCTCACGAATGTGCAACTGCTCGGGACCAATCTTGTCCATGGGACTGATCACGCCGCCCAATACGTGGTAGAGACCGTGGTAGCTGCCCGTGCGCTCAATCGCCTGGACATCGCGCGGCTCGCCCACCACGCAAATGCGAGTGGTATCGCGCATCGAATCCTGGCAGATGGAGCACTCGTCGGCCGTGGCGTAGTTAAAGCAGCGGCTGCAAAAGTGAACCTCCTGCTTAACCTCCAGGATAGCCTCGGCCAGGCGGCGCGCCTCCTCGGCATCGGCCTCGAGCAGGTAATAGACGATGCGCTGGGCCGACTTGGGACCAATGCCCGGCAGACGGCCCAGCTCATCGAGCAATTTTTGCAGACTATGGTTGGCACTCATATATATGCGTGTCTTAGAACGGCATGCCCGGGATGTTGAGGCCGCCGGTGATGGCGCCCATCTGCTTGTTGGCGAGCTCGTTGACACCGCGGACGGCCTCGTTGACGGCAGCCATGATCATGTCCTGCAGCATATCGACGTCCTCGGGATCGAGGGCATCGGGGTCGATGGTGAGGTTGACGAGCTCCATCTCGCCGTTAACGGTCACCTTGACCATGCCGCCGCCGGCAGAGGCGTCGACGGTCTGGGACTTAAGGTTTTCCTGCGCGGCGGCAAGCTGCTCCTGCATCTTGCGAGCCTGCTTCATCATTTGCTGCATGTTCATACCGGCCATGATGGCTCCTTTACGTGCGGCCGCGCGACAAGCTGCAAGGGCAGCCGGAGCGCGACGGGACTTTCAAACTCAAAAATCGTACCACGGCGCGGGGCAAGCAAGCGGGGCGGACACGCTACCTCAGTCGATATACATGTCCTTGAGCGTGACGCACGCCCAAGATTATGCAAGGTCGAATTATGCAAGGTTGCATAATTATCTCAAGCTACATCTAGCAGAGCTGGAACCAGGCAGTTTATGCGTAGGGCTACAAGGCTACATGGCAAAATGCCGAGCCGCTGCTCGAGGCGGCACGCATGGCGGCTGGGTATAATTTGATTGTCATAGATGACGATTTGGAGGTGCCCTCGTGAATGTCCCAGCCGTACTCCAAAACATCCGCTCAAAACACCCCGTTGCATATGTGGTTCTCTATCTCTTTGTCGTCTGGGTATTACTGGTTATCATCACCCATGCCATAGCTTTTGGAGCAGAACTGCTGATAGCCAGCTCGGACCAGCCCGTCGTCAAATGGGAGACGACCGATGAATGCACCGACGGAACCCGAACCATTTACTACAACAGCCCGTCCCTCTACCAAGAGTTCAAGGTCAAGATAAAGGACTCCAAGATTGTCGATGCCGAACTGGGCTCTTTATTTACAATCGGAGCAACCGTCAACGCCGAGCAAGTCGAGTACACGGACAGCCATGCGACGTATCGTATCGACCTCAGCATCCTAGGCCGACCGTCACGCGCCTGTCTGCTCGAATGCGATATACGCGGCACCACGTTGCACATGTCCGAAATACAGATGCGCCCGGGCAAGGGGTTCTCTTCTTGAGCAGTATACCCGCCTGCGCAGCTACTCCACCGGCTTGAAGATGGTGGACTGGCCGAAGACGCTGCGGATGAGGGCTTTGGCCTCGTCCTCGGTCTGCGGGATGCTCGGGGCTGCACCCTGATGGCCGAAGGGGCCGCCCGCACCGGAGTTGGACTCCCAGGGAGCTGCAGGAGCGTCCTCCTCTTTGGGGGCAGTTGCAGCGGACTTGGGCGCGGACGCCGCACCCGGCACGTCGAACGGAGGCAGATCGTCCCCACCAGCATCGGCAACAAAACCGCCAACCATGGCATCGTCGTAGGGAACCTGCTCGGATTCCCATGGCGCAGACGGCGCGGCGGGCTGAGCCTTGGGAGCGGACGCGCGCTCGGGC
>USCN01000167.1 GCA_900553165.1 uncultured Collinsella sp. | reverse complement strand
GCCTGCCGGCGACCTCGCCAGCTCGCTACAAACGCTCCGCGTTTGCTTAACGCTCGCGCCCTGCATAGAGTTCGATTCTCCGCGATACGGACTAGAAATAAAAAGGCAGGTAGATATAAGTATCTACCTGCCTGTTACTTATGGTGGAGGCGCGGAGAATCGAACTCCGGTCCACGAAAGCCCCCTGATTGGCATCTCCAAGCTCAGTCGCTGGTTTAGTCTCGGACGCTTTGCGCGCAGCGACACGCTCGCGGCATCCCAACCGGTTCGGTCTTAGCCCGCGCCATACCGATTACGTGCGCAGGAGCATTCCCCTAACATGACGTCGCGCCGGTGTCGGGGAAATCACCGGGTTGACGCGCCGCTATAAACTAAGCAGCGAGAGCCATAGGCTCAAAAGAAGAGTTGTTGTCAATTCAATTTGACGGTACCCCTGTTTAACGAGGCGAGGAGACCTCGGCTTGCTTCCTCTCTCAGAGCTATCGTGTCGAAACCAGTCGCCCCCGGATGTCGGGAAAGTCTGGATGGTATCGGGCCTGCAAACACCCGATAACCGTCGACTTTTCAAGGAACATACGGGGCGAGCCCCGCTCGTGGAGTGTTATCTTACCACGTTCTGAAAGCGGACAGCTGTTCTATGCACGAGCTGTGAAGACCCCAATGTGCGCCGCACTTCGCACTTTTGCTACCGATCGCGTCACGTATATTTTCGCCAAGCAGAATTGACCCGTCGAAAGGACCGTTATGGATACCAAGCAGCAACTCGTCAATGCCCTCGCAGGCCTGGGCTCAACCATTACCGAAGCTATGGATGTCATCGAGGGCTTTGTCCCCTGCGGACATCCTGCCCTCACGGTATCGAACGCACTCGTCGCGCTGGACGCTGACGATGATGCAGCTCTCGCCCAGCAGCTTGAAACCGTCGAGGGCTTTATCGACCACGTGAGTGAGAACCGCGGCGTGGCCGCCTACCACGGCATCGAGGTCGAGCTCGCGGGTCCCAAAGCCGATCTGCTCGCAGCAATCCGCGAGGTAGGCGCCCTTATGCAGACCGCAGGCGTCAAGAACACCCAGGTCAACGAGTGGGTCTACCGCAGTCTGGCAGCACTCGACAGCTCCGACGAAAAGGCAGTCGAGCAGCTCGCAGAAAGTCCCGCCATTAAGGCCGAGCTTTTGTAAATAGCAGACGCGGGTCCCTTGGCGCATCGTCGTCCAAGAGGCCCGCAAACAGTTTGCGTCAACCGATAGCCGCGCCGCCGCGTTCGGCCAAAGCAAGAATCGGCATCATTTGGCGCGGGGTCTTTGCTGCAAGATCGGCATGTTCGAGCAGCTTGCGATCGTTGGTCACCAAGTAATCGACCTGCGCGCGTTTGCATGCGGCGAGTACCAAGTTGTCCTCGTAATCGCGATGGAGCGCTAAGTATTTGTCGGCCAGCCAAAGGTCCGACGCATCTGCACCCACGGCCGTGGCGTTTTCGGTCATGTTCCGAACAAACGCCAGCGCCGCATCGCCAATTGCACGGGCAGATGCCTCGTCGAGCGCTCCCCCACTGGCAAGAACGCTACGCTTCAGCTCGTGTTGGACAACGTACAGCACGTCCTTGGCGATATGCACCGGAAAGAACATCAATGCCCCTGCCTCCGCCGCCTGCCCAATAAACGCACGCGCGGCAAGCGACTCGGCATGGTCGACGCAAAACGAATCAACCCATACGTTGGCGTCCACCATTATTTTGAGGGGAGCCCCGCTCACAGGATCATCTCCTTTTGGCGATAGCGCTCGTCCATGGCTTCGGAATAGATTGTGTCCCAATCGCGATCGTCGGATACGGGCGACGTAGCGATGCCCAAATCTGCATAAAGCCGGTCTGCCGCTGCCCATGATGCGGCGAACGGAGTATCGGGCGCGACGGATTGCCGCCGGTCGTCGACGGCCGCAAGCACTTCCTCGCACGAACCACCGCCCTGCGCGACCTTGGCCACCACCTTTTTGATGAGCTCGGGCAGTGACCTGCCCGAAAGCTGCAGCGCTTCCTCGGCGCGCTCTTTAACCGAGCGATCTACGCGAACGTTCACCTGCGCCATGCCGCTAACAGCACCCATCTCAACCTCACCTTCGACTCCTGCTATCTTAGCTAGCACAACTATATATTGCTGCTAGCACACGGTCAAACGCAAAAGGCCTGCATTCTGGCGGCTGCAACACCGTCCGAATGCAGGCCATTAACTCAAGCAAAAGCGCTAACGCAGGTAAGCCTTCGCGTTGCTCAGGCTGTAGGCAATCGTCGAGCCGTTGTGCAGTAACGACGACGTCTGCGGGGTAATCGCGCCGGTAATACCCAATGCCAACAGCGCCGAGTTGGTGAGCATCACCTTAGAGTAGGAGCTCGTCAGACGATCAATGAGGCCCTGACTCATGCGGCGCAGGCGCACGATTGCGGCCAGATCCGTATCGGTCAGGATGATATCGGCGACCTCCTTGGCGATGTCGCTTCCGCCACCCATCGCCAAGCCCACGTCGGCCAAACCGAGCGCCGGCGAATCGTTGACACCGTCGCCCACCATGGCAACGTGGCGCCCCTCGCCCTTAATGCGCTCCACATACGCGTACTTGTCCTCGGGCAGCAGCTCGGCCTTAAACTCGTCGACCCCTGCCTCGCGAGCAATGCGCTCGGCCGTGCGCTCCGAGTCGCCCGTGAGCATAACGACATGCTTAACGCCCAACGCGTGCAGGTCGGCGATGGCCTCACGGACCCCGGCCTTGAGCGGATCCTCGATGCCGAGCACGCCGACGACCTTGCCGTCGACCGCCAGATACAGCGGCGACAGGCCCTGCATCTGGGACTCGATTTGCTCCTTAATGTCGGCCTCGAGCTGCGCGCTCTCGTCCTCAAACACAAAGTGTGCCGAGCCGATAATCGCGCGACGCCCCTCGATGGACGAAGCGATGCCGTGCGCCACGATGTACTCGACGGCAGCATGGCGCTCGCGGTGCTCGAGCCCGCGCTCGCGGGCGGCGTTGACCACGGCACGCGCCACCGGATGCGGAAAATGCTCCTCCAAGCAAGCGGAAAGGCGCAGGACCTCGTCCTCGCTCCAGCCGTCGGTCGTGAGCACGCAAGCTAGGCGCGGCTGGGCCTCGGTAAGCGTGCCGGTCTTGTCAAACACAATGGTGTCGGCCTTGGCAAACGACTCAAAGTACTTCGCGCCCTTGACCATGACGCCCATCTTGGCAGCATCGCTCATAGCGGTCATGACGGCAACGGAACCCGTGAGCTTGAGTGCGCACGAGTAGTCGACCATCAGTGCCGCGGAGGTCTTGATGAGACTGCGCGTGGTGAGCGCAACCAGGCCCGCGAGCAGGAAGTTCCACGGGACGATCTTGTTGGCAAGGTCCTCCATATGCGACTGGCCCTCGGACTTGAGCGAGTCGGCCGTCTGCACGAGCGAGACGATTGAGCGCAGTTTGGTTTGCGCCGTATTGGCGCGCACGCGCACCAAGATGCCGCCGTCTTCCACGACGGTACCGGCGAACACGTCGTCGCCCACGCTGCGCTCGACGGCCAGCGGCTCGCCGGTCAGGGTCGCCTGGTTGACCATAGCGCTCCCCTGCTCGACAACACCGTCGATGCAGATGGACATGCCGGTGCGCACGGCGACCAAGTCGCCGGGCTCGAGCTCGGTGGCGGCAACGCTTACCTCGGTGTCGCCGACGACCTTGGTAGTTTCTTTTGCTGTGCAGAAGCTCTTTAGTTTAATTAGATCCCA
>USCN01000166.1 GCA_900553165.1 uncultured Collinsella sp. | reverse complement strand
GACCGGTCTCGTTCATGAGCTCGACCGTCACGTGCTCCAGCAGATGGCAAAGCTCGGTCTGGCCCATGCAGTCCTGGAACTCGCGGCCGGAATCGCCCAGGCACAGGTGCTTGGCAATCGCGGGTACCAGGTAGTACACGCGCGCCGTGGCCTCAATGTCCTCCGAGGTCATAAGCGGCATGCCGGGGTTCACCAGCACATGCGCGCAGATCTTGTCCTCGCTGACGGTGACCTTAAGGATGTTAAACAGGCCTGCCATAACTCTCCCCTACTCTTCCTCGCCCTACTCGTCGCCGTCGTGCGGGTCCGCAGAGCCCGTACCCGGCGCCGTCGGCTTATCTGCCGAGGACTCGGAATCCTTCTTATCGGTTTCGGCCGGAGCGATCACGCGAATGAGCGAGATGCGCTGGCCGCGCATCGACTGCACCTTAAACTTGTACCCTGCAACCTCAAACACCTCTCCGATGTCGGGCACCGAGTCGCAAAGCTCCAAAATCCAGCCGGCGATGGTCTCATAATCATCGCTTTCCTCGAGCGGCCAACCAAGCTCAATCGCGTCATCGCACGAAAAACGCCCATCGACAAGCCACTCGCGGCGCGAAAGGCGCGTGAGGTACTTATTGTCGGGGTCGAACTCGTCCTCGATCTCGCCCACGATCTCCTCGACGATGTCCTCGATGGTGATGATGCCGGCCGTGCCGCCGTACTCGTCCACGACCACTACGATCTGGTCGTGCGAGGTCTGCATCTCGGACAGCAGCGGCAGGATGTCCTTGGTGTCGGGCACAAAGGTGGCGTCGCGCAGGTAATCGGCGATGGGCTGGTCGCCCTTGCCGTCGAGCGCGGGCTGAATCAAATCCTTGATGTGCGCGATGCCCGCGACGTTGTCGGGATCCTCGTGATAGACGGGGATGCGGCTGAAGCCGGTCTGGCGCATGGTGGACAGCACGTCGGCGACGGCCTCGTCGTCCTCGCACATGGTGGTGTCAACGCGCGGCACCATGACCTCGCGGGCAACGGTGTCGCCCAGGTCGAAGATCTCGTGGATCATACGCTTTTCCTCGTCGAGCAGGTCGTCCTGCTCCGAGACCATGTACTTGATCTCCTCCTCCGAGACGTTCTGGCGATCGTCGGCGCTCTTGATGCGCAGGATGCGGGCCAGGCCATCGGAGCAGGCGCCGGTCAGCCACACAAGCGGGCGGGCGATCTTTTGGAAAAATGACAGCGGGCCCACGACCTGCTTGGATACGCCCTCGGCGTTGGCCAGTCCAATGCGCTTGGGAACCAGCTCGCCGATCACGATAGACACGAAGGCGACCGCGACGGTGATGATGACCGGCGCCAGGCCACGCGCGATGGCGGAGAGCGGCGCGATGCCAAAGCTCGTGAGCCATGTGGCAAGCGGGTCGGACAGGCTCGTCGAGGCGACGGCGGATGAGGCAAAGCCCACGAGCGTGATGGCGACCTGGATGGTGGCAAGCAGCTGGTCGGAATCGGCGGCCAGCTTAATGGCACGCTCGGCGCGCTTGTCGCCTTCCTCGGCATCGTGCTCCAGCACGGCGCGCTTAGCCGTGGTGAGCGCCATCTCGGACATAGAGAAGTAGCCGTTGATGAGGGTCAAAACGAGGGTGGTGATAAGTGAGATGGTTATGTCCATCGGGAGTTTCTCGAACCTCCAAGATTCGGGACGTCGATTAAAACGTTGGTGGCGGATACGGCAATTGCACTGGCGACCGAGCGGGAGCACGGGCGCTGGCATGGTCGCTAGATTACGAAGAGGATCACCGCCATGAACTGGAAGATGCTGCCGGCGAGTACCCACAGGTGAAACACGCTGTGCAGATAGCGCACGTTTTTGGCGATATAGAACGGCACGCCCGCGGTGTAGCACACGCCGCCGACAGCGAGCAGGGCAAGTGCCACGGGGTTGAGCAGCGACACGAGCTCGGGCAGCTTAAAGACAACGAGCCAGCCCATCAGCAGGTAGACCAGGCCACTTACCCAGTGCGGTTGACGCTCGCGCATAAAGCACTCGAGAGCGATGCCAATGATGGCGATGGCCCACACGGCAAAGAACAGCGCAGGGCCGCCGTCGTTTGCAAGCGTGATGAGGCAAAACGGTGTATAGCTGCCGGCTATGAGCAGGTAGATGCAGCTGTGGTCGATGATGCGAAACACACGCTTGGCGCGCGCGGGCTGAATCGCGTGGTAGAGCGTGGAGGCTAGGTATTCGAGGATAATGCTGACGCCATAGACAATCGCCGCGGCCATGTGGGCCGGGCCTCCGCCGCGCAGGGCGGCGAATACAATCAGGAGCACCAGACCCGCGATACCCAGCAGGCAGCCGACACCATGGGTGACGGAGTTCATGATCTCCTCGCCCACCGTGTAGTGTGGAACGGCCGCGGTCTTGGGTCGCGGCTTAGAACTGTCGCTCGAATCGGACATGCCGGTTACATCCTCCAACGTAAAGAGTTCTCAACACTATATCAAAGCGTCTAGGTACGTGCGAAATTTGCACCATACGCGACCCTTTGTTTACCCATTCTTTGCCTGTTGACGCATCAACGGCGAACGTCCATAATGCGTTTGCATTAAATGTTGACGTATTAACATCTATAGGAGAATACTGCATGGCTCAAAACGCACGTTCCCATCGAAAGCTCAAGATAGCCTGCATCGTTGCACTGGTGGCTGTCGTTGCGCTGCTCGGATTTGCCGGCAACTTTCTGTTTGACTTTGCGCTGAATCCCCGCGCGCCATACACCATGAAGATGATGCAGGATAGCAAGAACGACAAAGAAGGTGAGCAGCCGGATGCCGAGGGAACCGAGGCGCGGGCATGGTTTAAAGAGAACCGCGAGAGCAGCAGCCTTACCGCAGATGACGGAACCGAGCTCGCCGCTTGGTATTTTGCCGCCTCGGAGAACACCCACGATTACGCCATCTGCCTGCATGGATATACCAACGAGCCCATCGGTATGGCCCGATACGTCAAGCGATTCCACGACCGCGGCATGAACGTACTCGCACCCGCCGCCCGCGCCCACGAGCGCTCCGGCGGCGACTATATCGGCATGGGCTGGCCCGAGCGCCTCGACATCGTCGCGTGGATCGAGCGGATCGTTCAGGCTGACCCCGAGGCGCACATCCTGGTCTTTGGTGAGTCGATGGGTGCGGCAACCGCCATGAACGTCGCGGGGGAATCTCTACCCGCAAACGTGAAATGCATTATCGAGGACTGCGGCTATACGAGTGTTTGGGATGAGTTTTCCCTGCAGCTCAAGGACGTGTTCGGCCTGCCCAGCTTTCCCTTGCTCGATGTAGCAAACTTGGTGTGCAACGTGCGCGCGGGCTACGACTTTCATAAGGCGAGCAGCGTGGAGCAACTCAAACACGCGACGGTTCCCATGCTGTTTATCCACGGCGACCAGGACACCTTTGTGCCGTACGACATGCTCGACCAAAACTACGACGCGTGCGCCAGCAAGGTCAAGCAAAAGCTCACCATCCATGGCGCCACCCATGCCAAGAGTGCGCAAGTTGACCCCGAGCTCTACTGGAACACGGTCGATGACTTCCTCGACGAGTATTTTTAGGCAAAAAACAACGTCTGGGGCTTTATCTGACCCCCTATTTTCGGAAGTATGCGGCAAAATCTGGAACTGCCGACCAGACCGCAGTTTTACCAACAATTTATCAGGGGTTTTGTTGCCAAAAAATGTCGTGTGCTCGGCGGTCTCGAAATTTGCCGCATACTTCCGAAAAGCCGCCC
>USCN01000165.1 GCA_900553165.1 uncultured Collinsella sp. | reverse complement strand
GCGTCGGGCGCCTGGATAAGCGAACGCTCGTCGAGCACCCGCGAGATGCGTTCCACGCTGGCAAGTGCGCGGGTGAGCAGCAAAAACACGTTGGAAATCATCATGAGCGAGTTCATGATCAGCAG
Source organism: uncultured Collinsella sp. (assembly GCA_900553165.1). GTDB lineage: Bacteria > Actinomycetota > Coriobacteriia > Coriobacteriales > Coriobacteriaceae > Collinsella. The sequence goes on along the minus strand of USCN01000165.1, from coordinate 3,659 downwards.
CACATAGCTCATAAAGCCCGTGAGCGAGCCCACGCCCAAGCGACCTTCGATGATCATGCGGCCGCCAATCCACAAGATCGAGAGCGCAGCCACGTACATCGAAAGCTGGAACACCGGCAGGTTGAGCACGGCGTTGCCAAAGGTCTTCGTCGCGGTGCGCGCAAGCTCGGTATTGACGGCATCGAACTTGGCCTCCTCGTGCTCGGCACGCACGTACGCCTTGACGGCGCGCACGGCGGTGAGGTCCTCCTGCACCACACCGTTGAGATGGTCCATCGAGGTCTGCAGCTGGCGGTAAAGCGGACTGACGCGATAGGTGATAACGCCCAGTACGATCGCCAACACCGGCAGGATGATCGCGAATACCGTAGCAAGCGGACGCGACAGCACCAGCGCATAGACCAAGCCGACGATGAGCGTCACGGGGCCGCGCACCATGGGGCGAAAGCCGTTGCCGATGGCGTTTTGGATGACGGTGATATCGGTGGTCATGCGCGTGACGAGCGAGCTGGCATCGTAGTTGTCCAGATTGCCAAAGGCGAGCGTCTGAATCTTGCGATACTCCGCCTCGCGCAGGTTAGCGCCCAGCCCCGAGGCAACGCGGGCAGACGTGCGCGCATAGCCCAAGCCAAGTACCAGCGAAAATGCAGCGCATATCAACATATACGTGCCCTGCAACAGCATATAGTTGATGTCGCCCGCGGGCACGCCCACATCGATGATATTTGCCATGATGACCGGGATAAACAGCTCGAGCGCCGTCTCGGCCGTCACAAAGAGCACGCCGAGCATGGCATCGCGGCGGTATGCCCCCAGATAGGAAAACAAAATCTTGAGATTGCGCACGCAGGTTCATCCCCCATCAAACGTTGTTCGCAAACCCACGTATTATGGCGCGCCGTGCAGCGGTGTCAAGTGTTCCGAAATCGATTTCTGTAAGGCTAGTGCAGGCACCAAGCTCGCAGGACGCGCCCCTGTATTCAATTGGAAATGAACGCGAGCGTGACTTTTTCGCCCCGCCGCCAACACAAACCTTGACTCTACAATCGTTGTAGGGTTTTCACTACACTGGTACGTAAACAGACCAAGCCAGAAAGCCCCGCCCATGGAACACGACCTCACACGCGGCAATGTCCTCAAGACCATCGCGGTCTTTGCCCTGCCCTATATGCTCTCGTACTTTTTGCAGATGCTCTACGGCATGGCCGACCTGTACATGATGGGGCAGTTTAGCGGCGCTGCCGGCATCACCGCCGTGGGCAATGGCGCGCAGACGCTCTATATCATTACCGTAACGCTCGTGGGCCTGGCCATGGGAACGACGGTCATCGTCGGCCACGCCGTGGGCTCGCGCCGGTTTGACCGCGCCGAGACCGCCATCGGCAACACCATCACGCTCTTTATGGGTGTCTCGGTGGTGCTGGCCGCTGTCCTGCTCGCACTGTGTCCGCAGATTGTGGCACTCATTGGCACGCCGGCCGAAGCGGTCGAAGGCACTGCCGCCTACCTGCGTATCTGCTTTATCGGCATTCCCTTTATCGCCGCGTACAACATCCTCTCGGCCATCTTTCGCGGCTTGGGCGATTCGCGCTCGCCCATGTACGTGATTGGCGTGGCATGCATCATCAACATCGCGCTCGACTTTCTGTTTATCGGCCACATGGGGCTCGGCCCCGTGGGCGCGGCGCTCGGCACGGTGACCGCGCAGACAGCCAGCGTTGCCCTCGCGCTCGTGTGGCTCAAGAGCCGCCGCACGAACATCCACGTTAAGCGTAGCGACCTGCGCCCCCAGCGCAAGGTGCTCGGCAGCATTCTTAAGATCGGCGTGCCCGTGGCCGTGCAGGACGGCTGCATCCAGGTGGCATTTATGTTTATCACCGTCATCGCCAACCACCGAGGGCTCGTCGACGCCGCCGCCGTGGGCCTGGTCGAGAAGATGATCAGCTTTTTGTTCATTGTGCCGAGCTCCATGGGTGCCACCGTCAGCGCGCTCACGGCGCAAAACGCCGGCGCGGGCAAGGGCGACCGCGCGCGTCAGGTGCTCAAGGACGCCATGACCATCTCGGTGGTGTACGGCTGCCTGGTCACGGTGCTGATGTGGCTGGTGGCACCAGCGTTTATCGGCTTTTTTGCCAAGGACGCCGCGGTGGTCGCGGCCGGTACCGGCTATATGCGCAGCTATATTTTCGACGCAATCTTTGCCGGCATCCACATTTGCTTTAGTGGCTTTTTCGCTGCATACGGCAAGAGCTACATCGGCTTTGCGCACAACGTGCTGGCTGTGGCACTCATTCGCGTGCCGGGCGCGTGGCTGCTGTCGAATGCCTATTCCGACACGCTGTTCCCCATGGGTATCGCCTCGCCGTGCGGATCGATTCTGTCGGCGGTCATTTGCGTTGTCGCGTTTACCGTACTCAACCGGCGCGGAGCTTTTGACAAGCTGGTAGCGTAGCGAGGAGACGCATGCCTAGCACCTCTCCCCTGTTTTTACCGAAAGGAGCGGTCCTGTGACCGACATGCCAAGCGAACATACTGAGGGCCTGCTCCGCATTGGCGAGGTGGCGCGCTTGTTTAACCTGAGCGTGGGCACGTTGCGCCATTACGAGCAGATGGGCCTACTGGACCCGGCGCACATCGATCCGGCAAGTGGGTACCGCTACTACGGATCGCGGCAGCTCTCTACCCTCAATACCATCAGCCACCTGCGCGTTCTCGACTTGCCGCTCGCGCAAATCCGTGAGTTTGTGACCACGCGCGATGTGGACCTTATGCAGCGGCAGCTGGCTCAGCAGCAGGAACTCATCGAGCGCAAGCGCCGCGAGCTGGAGCGCGCATCGCGCAAGATCGACAACCGGCTTGCTCTGCTGCACGATGCCTTGAGCACCGAGCTCGATACCATCCGCGAAATCGATGCGCCCGAGCTTCGCTGCGCCGTGTTGCGCGAACGCGTCAACCCTACCGACGCCTATGCACTGGAGTGGCAGATTCGTCAACTGCAGAAGGGCCAGCACGAGACCTTTGTCTTTCTGGGCAACTTGGGCGTCGGGATTGGCGCCGAGCGCCTCGCCGCCGGCGACTTTGACGGCTACGACGAGGTCTTTCTGCTGCTCGATGACACCGATGAGTACTTGGGCGATGTTGAGACGCGACCTGCCGCGCGCTGCCTGACCATAAGCTTCCGCGGCACGCACGGGCAGGCGGGCTCGCGCTACGAGCAGCTACTCGGCTATATGCACGAACACGGGCTGGCACCCGCCGGCCCGTCGCGCGAGATCGCCCTCATCGATGACATCATCAGCGACGACCCGGCAACCTACGTGACGCAGATCACGGTGCCCGTTTCCCCGTCCAAATAAAATCCGCCCGAAAGGTATCATGCTTTCCGGGCGGATCTTCAATTTGGTTATCGATGCGCTAAGCCCGGGGCACCTGACCAGTAGCCAAGATCTGCTCGAGTGCGTCCTCATCCAATACAGGCACGCCCAACTGCTCGGCCTTGGTGAGCTTGGAGCCCGCTTTGGGGCCGGCGACCAGATAGCTCGTCTTCTTTGAAACACTACCCGAAACCTTGGCGCCGAGCACCTTGAGCGCCGCGCCTGCCTCGTCGCGCGTACGGTTGACGAGCGTGCCGGTGAGCACGAAGGTCAGACCCGCGAGTG
>USCN01000164.1 GCA_900553165.1 uncultured Collinsella sp. | reverse complement strand
GGTCCGTGCGAGCTCAAGGCGGGCGACGTCGTGGATGTTGTGCGTGTCGACCTGCCTGAGGACGCCGTGTTGTAGGAGGAATGCTATGGAGCTGAAGATATCGATCGTGACGTGTTCGGATACGCGGGACCTTGCCCAGGACGAGGCTGGAGCCGCACTCGAGGAACTTATCGAGGCGCAGGGCTGGACGGTCGTCTCACATGTGGTCGTGCGCGACGACGTCAGCGAGATCGGTGATGCTATTGTGGAAGCCGCCGAGTGCCACGCCAATGTCGTGCTCACCTGCGGCGGCACGGGGCTTTCGATGCGCGATGTGACGCCCGAGGCGACGCGTGCCGTCTGCGATCGCGAGGTGCCGGGTATTGCCGAGGCGATCCGTGCGTACTCGATGACCAAGACGCGCCGCGCCATGCTCTCGCGCGCTATTTGTATGCAACGAGGTCATACACTTGTCGTAAACTTTCCCGGTTCTACGAAGGCCGCTCGCGAAAGCTGGGAGGCCATAGCGGACCAGCTGGAGCATGCGGCTCAGATGACAGCGGGCGGCGGACATACCAACTAAGCGATTTACCTGCGGCGGAGCGACCTGAACGGCTGCTCCGCTTTTTATTTGCGCCCAAGGGGACGGCATTCTTTAGGCATGCCTGAAACTATATTCTCAGAAGAGAATAATTTCTCATAATCATTATTCGCACCGAAGTATAATCTAATTACAGAATAAAGCCCGCGGTCGGGTACCCGGGCACAAGGTCCGAAAGGGTTGAACATGTTCGATATGGTTTCTCGCCGCGGATTCGTCTCGCTCTCTGCTGTCGCCGCTGCCGGCCTTGGCCTTGCCGGCTGCTCTGGCAACAAGACGTCTGAGCCGACTGGCTCCGATGCCGGTACTGCTAAGGCATCTTCCAAGAAGGAAACCGTCGAGCTGCAGGTCTTTGCCGCCAACTCGCTCGAGAAGGCTTTGCCCGAGGTTCAGAAGCTCTACACCGAGCAGACCGGTACCACCTTTGCCGACACGCAGTTTAAGGCGTCCGGCGACCTCGTTGAGCAGATGCGTGCCGGTGCCACGGTCGACGTGCTCATCACCGCTTCCAAGGGCACCATGGACGACGCCGAGGCCGTCGAGCTCGTCGATGCCGACACGCGTGAGGATATGTTCGTCAACGACCTCGTGATCATTCGTGCCGAGGGCTCCGACACCAAGGTCGAGGCCATCGCCGACGTCGCGAATCTTGACGGCAAGATCGCCATTGGCGACGCCAAGACCGTTCCCGCCGGCAAGTACGCCAACCAGGCGCTGACTTCTGTGGGCCTCTATACACCGAGGGCGACGACGGCGAGTATGCGCCCGAGATCGCCGACAAGGTCGCACTGGCAGACAAAGTTGGTACCGCCGCCGCCTATGTGTCCACAGGCGACTGCGTTGCCGGTTTTGTCTACAGCTCTGACATCTACCGCTACAACGGCATCGAGGAGGCCTTCGTGTGCCCCGAGGATTCGCACAAGCCCATCGTGTATCCGGGCGCCGTTGCCGAGAGCTCCGAGCATGCCGACGAGGCTAAGGCGTTCATCGACTTTTGCCTGTCCAACAAGAAGGCTCAGAAGATTTGGGCTAAGTACGGCTTTGAGCTTTCCGCGTAGTGCGGCTTGGCGCGATAATTCCATCGTTTTGTGTTTCACTCCGTCCTTGTATTCGCTTGGAGCTTTTCGTGCTTAATAGATTCCGCATGCTTGTCGCCTGTGCTTTGACCTTCGCGCTTTGCTGGGTGCCGGGATTTGCGTTTGCTGGGGACGCTGAGGACGGGGCCCAGGTTGCTGCGACCGCTCATGGGCTTTCCTATGGGATCGAGGGTTTTGAGCGGTTGGCCAAGGGAACCGCTCGTGCCATGGAGGGCCAGCCTGAGGGCTACCGGTTTCCCGTTGACGAGGACGTGGACCTTGTAGTGGTGCCTGCTGCCGATCGCGTTGTGGTGTGGATATCGCCCAAGGCGGTCGAGAAGTTTGGATTGGATCCGCAGGACAACGAGTGCGTATCGGGTCTCAAGGCCCTCGTCTGCGAGCTCGACAGCGCAAACTCCATGGGAGGTGCGCAGTTAGGGGACGTTGATCTTCCTTGGTATGTCACGGCGGAAACAACGTTTGATGCCGGCGGTTATACCTATGGCTTTGACGAGCGCGGTGCGGATGGGGACCGCTATGTGGTGATTGCATCGGCCTCGGGTGATGCCAAGGGCGGCGCGCGTTGGCTTGATAGCGCTCAAATGGTAGAGGCATCGTCTGTCGTGTTGCGGGATGAGCAGGGGCCCTTGACCTCTCTGGCCTCCTTTTTAGGCGGCATCGACTATCGCCCGTTTTGGGTGTCTATCAAAACGAGCGGCCTTGCCCTGGTGATTGCCTTTGCACTGGGCCTGTTCGCCGCGTGGAAGACTATGGGTACCTCGAGTCGCATCAAGGGCCTGCTCGATTCGGTCTTTACGATCCCTATGGTGCTGCCGCCCACGGTCTGCGGCTTTCTGCTCCTCATGCTGTTTGGCCGCTCGACCGGGCTGGGCCAATGGCTCATCGCGCACGGCATCTCGATCGTCTTTACCTGGCCCGCGGCGGTCATTTCGGCTGTCGTTGTGTCGTTTCCGCTGGTCTACCGCACGGCGCTCGGAGCCTTCGAGAGCCTCGACACGCAGATGCTCGACGCCGCGCGAACCTTGGGGTGGTCCGAACGTCGCATCTTTGCCAAGCTCATGATGCCGCTCGGCTGGCCCTCAATCGCGGCGGGCACGGTGCTCGCCTTCGCTCGCGCGATGGGCGAGTTTGGCTGCACCCTGTTCTTTGCGGGCAACTACGCCGGTATTACGCAGACCATTCCCATAGCCATCTACTTTGAGTGGATGGGCGGCAACACGTCGGTAGCCCTCTTTTGGGTCATCGTCGTAATCGTGTTCAGTTTCCTGGTCATTCTGTTCATCAATATGTACACCGCTCATTCGCAAAAGTATCGCGAGCGGGGCCTTTCCCGTGCGGAGCGCAAGCAGGCCAAAGATCTCGCCGGACAGGGCGATTCGCTCGACCCGGTGGGCGGTGATGCCTTGCGTATCGATCGCGAGGCGCTGGCCGAGCTTATGCGCGATGGCGCGGTCGCAAAGGGAGGTCGATAAGCCATGTCGCTCGTTCTGGATATCAAAAAGCGCTATCCGGGCTTTACCCTCGACATTCAGCTCGATGCCGGCGAGGAGCGTGTGGCGCTGCTGGGCGCCTCGGGTTGCGGCAAGAGCTGTACGTTGCGCTGCATTGCCGGCGTGGAGACACCCGACGAGGGCAAGATCGTCGTCAACGGCGTGACCTTTTTTGACTCGGCGGCGGGTATCAACCTGTCGCCCCAGGAGCGAAAATGCGCCCTGCTGTTCCAAAACTATCAGCTGTTTCCCAACATGACGGTGGCCGATAACGTATGCGCCGGTGTTAAGGATGCGGGTGACGCCGCCGCGCGCAAAAAGCTCGCCGAGCGTTATCTGGGCATTTTCGGTCTGGCCGATTTTGTCGACCGCTACCCCGTGCGCCTCTCGGGCGGTCAGCAGCAACGCGTGGCGCTTGCGCGCATGGTGGCGGCGCATCCGGGCATCTTTATGTTCGATGAGCCCATGAGCGCGCTCGACGCGTATCTCAAGAGCGCGCTTGAGCAAAACATGCTCGATCTGTTCGATGTATGCAACCGAACCGTGCTCTACGTGAGCCACGACATCGACGAAGCGTGCCGTCTGTGCGAGCGCATCTGCGTGATGCACAACGGGCATGTTGAGGAGATCGG
>USCN01000163.1 GCA_900553165.1 uncultured Collinsella sp. | reverse complement strand
CGCAGACTACAAGTACTTTGCAAGCCACGGCCCTCGCCTAGCCCTCAAACGAAAGCACGCGGGCCAGTTCCAGCTCCTCGTAGCTGTCGATAAAGATATCGCAGTTGGCGCGCACGTCTTCGCGCTTCATGCGGCCGTGCGGGTCATAGATGCCCACGCGCTTAAAGCCTGCGGTGCCAGAGCTCTTAAGGCCAAAGACTGCGTCCTCAAACACCCACGCGCGCTCAAACTTGCACCCATGGCGCTCCTCAAGGCGGCGCAGCGCCAGCTCGTACACATCGGGGAACTGTTTGGAGCGTCCTGCCTCGCCCGTCGTGGTAACAAACTCCATGTAAGCGTCGAGCCCGGCACCGGCGAGCGCAGACTGCACCAGCTCGGCCGGCGTGGACGTGGCCACGCCCATAGCGATGCCCGCTGCCTTCGCCTGCTCCAAAAATGCAAGCAGGCCCTCGCGCGGCGGCACCTTGGAGTAGCCATCAATCAGGATATCGCTCAGCTCGCGGTAGAGCTCTTCGCCATTTTCGCCAATGCCCCAGATGTCGTGGTAGGCCTGGCACTCGTCCTCGAGCGACAAATGCTCAAACTGTGCAAAATCATCGACCGTCACGTCAACTCCGTGGCGGTGCAATAATTCGGGCTGAGCATAGGCCCAAACGGGGGTGCTATTAACCAGTGTGCCGTCGCAATCGAAAATAAAAGCAACCTTGGGAGCGGCGGTATGGGACATAAACGAACCTTTCAATGTCAAATGGTAAACATCCTGCTAAAAACGTTTTACCAAACGTCAGCCAAACAATTTTGAAACCCAAATTGGTAAAACTGTCAAGAGTTTTACCACGTCAAATCTGCCAGTGGTATAAACATGTCGCTTACCGATTAAACGCCCCCGCAAATCCGCTTTCGTCCATAAAACTAACGCACAGGTGTTATCGTAGTTTCTGCCGAAAGTTCCACCGAGCACGCGAGGTGGAACGAATCACAGAAACTTCGCCGTCCCTTCGATTCGTGCAGCCTTGGACCTTTCGCATCTAGTCACCAAGGCAACACGCTGCCGCGTCATGATGGGATCAAACGTGAGCGATACAAAGCTAAAGCCAACGGCTAAAAAGCCCGCTACCCGTAAAGCCGCCCCGCACGCACCGGAGCTCTCCAAGGACGATGTCTACCTGTTTGGCATTGGTATGTGGGAGCGCAGCTGGGAAAAGATGGGCGCGCACCCCGACACGCAGCAGCGCACGCGCGGCTGGCGCTTTTATGTTTGGGCGCCCGACGTAAAAAGTGTCCATGTCATTGGCGAATTTAACGACTGGGATGAACAAGCCAACCCGCTGGTGCCCGTGCATACGAGCGCTATTTGGGAAGGCTTTATTCCTGGTGCCGAGCAGGGCCAGCTCTATAAATACCTCATCGAGACCAACGAGGGCGAAAAGCTCTACAAGGCCGATCCGTACGCCTTTAAGGCCGAGTGTCCTCCGGGCACCGCGAGCGTGCTGTGGACCCTCGATGGCTACAAGTGGAACGACGCCGCGTGGCTCAAGCGCCGCGCCGGCCACAACCATATGTCGCAGCCGCTTAACATCTACGAGGTGCATATTGGCTCGTGGAAGCGCCACGGCGACGCACCACAGGGCGAGCCGGATGAGTACGGCAACTACCCCGGCCCCATGGATCCCTTCCCCGCGCAGCGCGGCGAGTTTTACACCTACGACGACCTGTCGGTGGAGCTCGTGGACTACGTGCGCGACATGGGCTACACGCATATCGAGGTCATGCCGCTTATGGAGCATCCCTTCGATGGCTCCTGGGGCTACCAGACGACCGGCTACTACGCCGCCACGTCGCGCTACGGCAACCCGCAGCAGCTCATGCACTTTATCGATGCGTGCCACGAGGCGAGCATCGGCGTGATCATGGACTGGGTGCCCGGCGGTTTTTGCGCCGACTCCCACGGCCTTGCAACCTTTAACGGCCACATGCTGTTTGAGCACGAGATTCACCCTAACTGGGGTACTCACAAGTTTGACTTCGCCCGCGGCGAGGTCCGCTCCTTCCTGGTCTCCAACGTGCTGTATTGGCTCGAGAACTTCCACGTTGACGGCATTCGCATGGACGGCGTGTCCAGCATGCTGTACCTCAACTTTGGCATCGACGATCCGGGGCAAAAGAAGTTCAACAAGTACGGTACCGAGGAGGACCTGGACGCCAGCGCGTTCATTCGCCAGGTCAACTGCGCCGTGGAGGCGCACTACCCCGACGTGATGATGATGGCCGAGGAGTCCACCGCGTGGCCGCTCGTGACCTATCCGCCGCAGGACGGCGGCCTGGGCTTCCACTACAAGTGGGACATGGGCTGGATGAACGACACCCTGCACTACATGCAGACCGATTTTCCGTGGCGCCCCGGCAACCACGGGCTGCTAACGTTCTCCATCATGTACGCCTTTACCGAGAACTTCATTTGCCCGCTCAGCCACGACGAGGTCGTGCACGGCAAGTGCTCGCTGATCGGCCGCATGCCGGGCGACTGGTGGCGCCAGTTTGCCGGCCTGCGCACGCTGGCCTTCTACCAGATGACGCACCCCGGTGCAAAGCTCAACTTTATGGGCAACGAGATCGGCCAGTTTATCGAGTGGCGCTACTACGAGTCCATCCAGTGGTTCCTGACTGAGGAGTACGAGACTCACCGTCATCATCAGGCGTTTATCAAGGCGCTCAACCATCTGTACACCGCCGAGCCCGCCCTATACGAGCGCGGCTACACCGACGACGGCTTTACCTGGATCGACGCGGACAACTCCAAGCAGTCCATCGTGAGCTTTGTGCGCCAGGGCGAGGACGTCGATAACGACCTGGTGATTCTGATCAACTTTGACCCGGCGAGCTACGAGAGCTTCCGCGTGGGAGTGCCGCGCGAGGGTGACTGGGAGGTCATCTTCGATTCCGACCGTCCCGAGTTTGGCGGCAGCGGCTATGCCGGTGAGGAGCCCTACACCTGCTCGAGCGAGCCCTATCCCTGGAACGGGCAGATGGACTCCATCGAGATTAAGGTGCCCGGCCTTGCAGGCGTGGTACTTAAGCGCCGCGGTCCCAGCAGCTATAAGCCGCCCGTGGTCGAGGAGCCCAAGAAGGCGACGCGCAAGCGCATGTCCTCGGTGAAGCCCAAGGCCGCGGCTGCTAAGAAGGCTCCGACCAAGGCGAAGGCTGCCAAGCCCGCTGCCAAGGCTTCGGCCAAGTCCACCACAGCCAAGAAGGCAGCCACCAAAAAGGCTGCTCCCAAGACCAAGGCAGCTGCTGTTAAGGCTCCTGCCAAGAAAGCGTAACAAAGGCGTTACCACTGTAACTACCCGCCCCGCGGGGGCGTAGGATACATGTCATAACCGTTCCGGGAGATATCCCCGGGGGAAAGGAACGTATGAATAAGATCTTCGACAACAAGCAGGAGTTTACCGAGCTCTATCGCGATGCCGTCATGAGCATCAGCGGCAAGAGCGTCGAGGCCGCCAGCGACCTCGACCGCTTTAACGCCCTGGCCAAGCTCGTGGCCGAGAAGGCGCGCACCGTTGCCACCAAGAGCGACGCCCGCGCCACCGCCGAGGGCAAGAAGCGCGTGTACTACTTCTCGATCGAGTTTTTGATCGGCCGCCTGCTCGACAACTACCTGCTCAACTTTGGCGTGCGCGACATGGTCGCCGAGGCGCTCAACGACATGGGCTTCGATCTGTCCGTCATCGAGAACCAGGAGCCCGATCCGGCTCTGGGCAACGGTGGCCTGGGCCGTCTGGCCGCATGCTTCCTGGATTCCATCGCA
>USCN01000162.1 GCA_900553165.1 uncultured Collinsella sp. | reverse complement strand
AACCCTGCGCCCGGTCGGTGAGACCCAAACCCCGCCATGCTTCTTATGTGCAGCAAAGCTAATGCTGCTAAAATACAAAGCGCTCATGTAGTTTAAACGCACGACGATAAGGAGCACCAGTGGGTAACCACTTCCGTACCTCCGGTGCGGGCGATGATGCCCCCAAGACGCAGACAGGCGTCCAGGGCAGTCGTTTCGCCACTCCGGATTCAGAGGGCCAGCCTGTTGCTCAGGCCCCCGCTCAGCCGGCAGATCAGGCACAGCCGGCATCCGATCCCTTTGCCTACAATCCCACCAGCGATGTCGCGCTTTCCGGCACGGCGGGTTTTGAGCCCGTTCAGGCCGTGACCGCTCGCGTGGAGCAGCCTCAGGCTGGCGCCGCCACGCCGCAGCCTACCATGGCCGGCATTCCCGACCCCATGGCCCCTGCGACGCCGGTTCCTCAGCCTGCGCAGTCCGGTCTCTTTGCCGCTATTCCCGATCCCACGCAGCCTGCTGCCCCGGTGGTCGAGAGCGATCAGGCCGCCGAGGTCGCAAGCCTCGATAACGCGCTCAACAACCCCGATTTTACGTCGGTGTTTGCGCCCATCGATCCGCAAGCCAGCCGCAAGAAGATGGCCAAGCAGGCCGGTGTCGAGCCCGTCATCCTTATGGAGCATGTCACCAAGATCTATCCGGCACAGCCCAACAAGCCTGCACTCGACGACATCAACATCGAGATCTATCCGGGCGAGTTCGTCTTCCTGGTCGGTCATTCCGGCTCGGGTAAGACCACGCTGCTGTCGACGCTCAACCGCGACGTCAAGCCGACGAGCGGCCGCATCTTGGTTGCCGGTCAGGACCTCATGAAGATCAAGAACCGCAAGGTTCCGTTCCTGCGCCGTCAGATTGGCGCCGTGTTCCAGGACTTTAAGCTTCTGCCTCAAAAATCCGCCTACGAAAACGTGGCGTTTGCCCTGCAGTGCATCGGCAAGCCCAAGGGTGTCATTCGCAGCCAGGTTCCCGAGGTGCTGCGTCTGGTCGGCCTGGCCGATCAGATGGACTCGCTGCCCGATCAGCTTTCCGGTGGCGAGCAGCAGCGCGTTGCCGTTGCCCGCGCCATGGTCAACCGCCCGCCGCTGCTTATCTGCGACGAGCCCACGGGCAACCTCGACCCGGCGATCTCGCTGGGCATCATGAAGCTGCTCGAGCGTATTAACCGCACCGGCACCACCGTGATCGTCGCCACGCACGACCGCGAGATGGTCGATAGCATGCACCGTCGCGTGATCGCCCTCGAGGGCGGCCACGTTATCCGCGACCAGGAGAGGGGAGGTTACGGCAACTATGGCACCAACTAACGTGGGCTACTCCTTCAAAGAGGCAATCAGTCACTTCTTCCGTAACTGGACTACCTCGCTCGGCGCCGTCATCACGATCTTCCTTTCGCTGTTTATCATCGGCCTGTTCATCATGGGCTCCGCGATGCTGAACTCCGTGATCGGCACCGTCGAGGATCAGGTCGTCATCAACGCCTTTATTAGCGATGACGCCGATCAGGCCGATGTTCAGGCTTTTGAGGCTGAGCTCAAGACGTGGAGCAACGTCAAGTCCGTGACGTACAAGGACAAGGACGACGCGCTGGCCGAGTATACGAGCAAGATGTCGGGCAACGCCGACGCCACCATGAGCGCGCTCGATGGCCAGAACCCGCTGCCGGCTTCGTTTGCAATTGAGATGGACGATCCGTCCAAGGTCGAGAGCACGGCCCAGAAGCTCAAGAAGAACGCCGACTTCCAGAAGATCGCGGATGACGGCGACGTCAACGCGAGCGTGCTGTACGGCCAAGAGGAAGTGAGCCGCCTGTTCCAGGTGACCAACTACATCCGCATCGCCGCCGTGGTGCTCGTTGGCCTTTTGACCTTTATCGCATTCATCTTCATCAACAACACGATTCGCCTGTCCATCACGGCGCGTCGTCGTGAGATTGCGATTATGCGTCTGGTCGGCGCCAGCAACGGCTTCATTCGCGGCCCGTTTATCACCGAGGGCGTACTGCAGGCCATTTTGGGCTCGCTGCTTTCCATCGGCGTTCTGGAGCTGCTGCGCAATCTGATGATTCCGCGTTTGCAGGAGAGCATCGGCTGGATGTCGTTTGCCCTGCCGATGCAGTACTACCTGGTGACCTATGCTGCGCTGATTCTGGTCGGTGTGATTATCGGTCTCTTTGGTTCTGCCATAGCCATGCGCCGCTACCTGCGCGTGTAGGCATGCCTGGAATTCATCCCTTCCAACGGGTCGTCTCTTATGGGGCGGCCCGTTTTTTGATCTCTAGGGGACGGCAGGAAAGCGAATCATTTGGGTAGACTCTTTGGAGTTCGTCATCGATAGCAAGGAGGCGCCATGGGGCGCAATAACAAGCATAAGCGCGGTGCTCGCAATAAGCGTGGGCCGGTGCGCAGCGAACGCCGTCCGAGCCTGACCGGGCGCGTGCAGCTCCATGAGCATGGCGCCTATGTCATAACCGAGAGCGGCGACTACAAGGTTATGGGCCGCGGTAAGCGCGAGATCATGGACGGCGACACCGTTGCCGTGAGCATTAAGAACAGCCCGCACGGTGAGCGGCGCGCCGTGATCGAAGGCGTGGTTGAGCGCGCAGCCATAAGCGTGGTGGGTACGTACCAGACCGCTGGTCCGCTCGGTGTGATCGAGCCGCTCGATTCGCGCCTGAAGGCCGACTTCTTCATTCTGCCCGAGGATACCTCGGCGGATCGTCTGGGCGTCCACCCGGGTGATGCCGTTGTCGCGCGCATTTTGACCTACCCGACGCGCCTGGAATCGGGCACCGTGACGATCGAACGCCGCATTGGCGGAGATGACGCGCCCGATTTGGGCGTTCAATACGTGATGGCGCGTTACGGCTATACCGATAGCTATCCCGAGGCCGCGCTGGACGAGGCCGAGGGGCTTTCGCTCGATGTGTCCGCGGCGCTTAAGGACCCGCTCCGCCGCGATCTGCGCGACCGCTTTGTCATCACGATCGACCCGGTCGACGCGCGCGACTTTGACGATGCCATTTCGCTTGAGCGCACGCCCGAGGGTGGCTACAAGCTGGGTGTGCATATCGCTGACGTTTCTCACTATGTGGCTTGGGACGGGCATATCGATCTTGAGGCTCGCCATCGTACGACATCGGTGTATCTGGCCGATCGCGTGCTTCCCATGCTGCCCGAACGCCTGTCCTGTGACCTATGCTCTCTTCGCCCTGACGAGGACCGTCTTGCGTTTACCGTTGACATTGAGCTCGATGCGCAGGGTCGCGTGCGGCATTACGATCCGTACCCCAGCGTGATTCGCTCGCGTGTGCGTATGGACTATGACGGCGCCGAGGCGCTGCTGGTGCGTGCCGACGCTGTTGAGTATTCGGTGCTGGAAGGCGCCGCTGAGGATGTTGCGGCTGCTGAGGCCTCGCGCGAGGAGGCGCTTGAGCGCGGTCTTGCGTGCGAGGAAACTGCTCGCGGCTATAACGTCGACCTCGGCGATTTCCTTGTCGCCGCCAACGAACTCGCCGAACTTCGCCGTCGTATTCGTCGTGCCCGCGGCTCAGTCGATTTTGACACGGCCGAGATTCGCGCTCTATTGGATGAGGACGGAGTGCCCGTGCAGATTGTGGCGCGCGAGCGTTCGTGTGCCACGTCGCTTATCGAGGAAGCCATGCTACTCGCCAACGAGTGCGTTGCAGAGTGGCTGGCAGACCGTGATATCGAGGCCTGCTATCGCGTGCATGAGGATCCGAGCCCCGATAGCCTGCACGGTGCCGCCGTTGCGCTGGCGCAGCTAGGCATCATCGACGATCGCCG
>USCN01000161.1 GCA_900553165.1 uncultured Collinsella sp. | reverse complement strand
TCTGCGCGTGGGTTCGCTCAAGCATCACGGGCATCACGGCTTTGATATCGATGTACCCGCTAAGGACACCTGGCGCCATCACCAAGCCGGATCCAAGCATGTGGGCCTCATCTGCGCCACGCGTTGGGCGGAGTACGCCGACACGCGCGAGGAGGACGAGATGCCCGCGCGCGAGCTGCTGTCGCGCTACAACGATGTCGACGTGGTGATCATTGAGGGCTACAAGACCGAGGGCTTCGACAACATCGTGGTCGCGCGCTCCGGTGTCGACCGTCTGCGCGGCAAGAGCTCACTCGACCTGGTCGACGGTCACACGCTGGCCCTTGCCTGCAACGAGGCCCTGGCACGCCAGGCCTTCGACGCCGGCTTCGCGACCCGAGCCATCAACATCAACGACGCCCGAGCCATCTGCGATCTCATCCAAGATCACCTCGCCTAAAACCTGCCAAAAAGGGACAGGTTTATTTTGGCAGGTTTTATCTGGGCAAATGCCAGTTCCACCACGAGGGGCTGGACGCTTTTGCGATATTTTGGCTAACATGTATTGACTTAAAGTTACTTTAAGGTGCCATAATCGCTGACAAACGATTGCGATTATGGAGGCAACTATGTCCAAGCTGTACTTTATGCGTCACGGTCAAACGCTCTTTAACCTGCTTCGCCGCAAGCAGGGTTGGTGCGACTCGCCGCTTACCGAGCTGGGGATCGAGCAGGCTAAAACTGTCGGCGCGACCCTGCGAGAGCGTGGCCTTGCGTTCGACCATGCGTACAGTTCCACGTCCGAGCGTGCGTGCGACACGCTTGAGCTTGCGTTTCCTGATCAGCCTTACGAGCGCGTCAAGGGCCTTAAGGAGTGGAACTTTGGCAAGTTTGAGGGCGCGAGCGAGGATTTGAATCCGCGCCTGCCGTACGGCGATTTTTACAAGCAGTATGACGGCGAGGGCGAAGACGAGTTTCGCGAGCGCATCATGGCGACCATCACCGAGCTCATGCAGCGCCCTCGGCATGAGAGCGTGCTATGCGTGAGCCATGGCGCCGCAGCGGCTCAGGTTATGCGCGGCGTGGGCGTGGAGCCGCTCAAGATGAAGAACCGCATCGGCAACTGCTGCGTGCTCGAACTCGACTTTAATCCCGCCACCAGCACATTCGCTCTCGCAGATCTGTACAACCCCTACGGTACCCCGCGCGAGTAGCATCGGGGCATCAGCCAAAACCACCACAAAGGGGCCAGGCGCCTTTGTGGTGGTTTTGCCGCTTACGGGCGATTTCCTACCGTTCGGCGGACTTTCGCGTCAATGGGGCTTACGCTGCATGCAAGTTTCATCCTACAATCGCCCACGTGCTCACAAGTTTGTTACTCCTCGGGAGGCATCACTTGCGCATAATAGAAGACGAGGAATAGCACCCCCGTCGTCTAGCGCCGATGTCCGAGGAGTTTTTTCATGCTCATTTTAAAGAAGATCAACAACAACGTTGCTCTTGCCGCCAGCGATGACGGCCGAGAGGTTGTTGTCTTTGGCAAGGGCATCGGTTTCCACGAGATGCCCTACGAGCTTGCCGATGAGTCCCTTATCCAGCGCAAATTCTATAACGTTCCCGAGAGCCTGCAGGATATGGTGGGCACCCTTCCCGACGACGTCCTGCTCGCCGCGAGCGACATTGCCTGCTTCGCGTCGCAGCAGCTTGGCTGCAAGCTATCCGGTGGCCTGCCCTTTATCCTGGCTGATCACCTGCAGTTTGCCGTCCAGCGCGACGACGACCAGCTCAGCGCTCCCAACCCGCTCGAGCACGAGGTAGCCTTCATCTACCCGCGCGAGCTCGAGATCGGCCAGGCCGCGCTCGCCATCGTGCAAAAGCACACCGGCGCCAAGCTGGGTCAGAACGAGGCCACGAGCATCGCGCTCCACATCGTTAACGCCGAGGTCGATGGCATGGGCCGCGCCAAGGACATGGACTTCATCATGAAGAGCACCCGCGTGCTCGACGAGGTGACCCATTCCGTGGAAAAGCAGCTTGGCTGCTCGCTCGACACGGCGTCGTACTGCTACATTCGCTTTCTTGCGCACCTGCGCTTTTTGGTTCGCCGCCTCTGCAAGGGCAAGTGCACGCAGACCGAGAACTCCTCACTGTTTATGCAGGCCGCCCGCGATTTTCCCGAGGCCTACCAGTGCGCATACGCCATCAACCGCGTGTTCGAGAAAGAGTTCAAGCAGAGCTGCTCGGACGAGGAACTCTTGTATCTGATGATGCATATCAACCGTCTGCGATCGGCTTCGCAGACCGAGTGAGTAAAGCCGCCAGCCCGGCGGCAATCGCAACAATCCTTTTTGGTTTCTAACTGCGGGCAAGGTACCGGCTCGCGGTAGGGGATATTTTTGTCGAAATTTGGAAAAGAGAGGACAGATCATGGCAGGTAAATACGACGATCTTGCTTCCCAGATCGTAGAGCTGGTTGGCGGTAAGTCCAACGTCAAGTGCGTGGCGCACTGCATTACCCGCGTTCGTTTTAAGCTCAAGGACGAGTCGAAGGCCAACGACGAGGCAATCTCTCAGCTGCCCAACGTCATCAAGGTCATGCGCGCCAACGGCCAGTACCAGGTTGTTGTGGGCAACATCGTCGAGGACGTCTACGATGCCGTCCTCAAGGCCGGCGGTTTTAGCGACGGCGGCGCCGTCGACGCCGATGACGACGAGGCCGCTCCCAAGAGCGCTACCGATGTGATCATCGACCTCATCTCGGGCATCTTCGCCCCCATGCTCGGCACCTTCGCCGCCGCCGGTATCATGAAGGGCCTGCTGGCGCTCGCTACCTTCCTGGTCCCGAGCTTTGCCAACGACGGCGCCTATACGCTGCTCTACACCGTCGCCGACGGCATGTTCTACTTCCTGCCCGTGGTGCTTGGCTACACCGCCGCCAAGAAGTTCAAGATGAGCGAGTTCAACGGCATGGCCATTGCCTTTGCCCTGGTGTATCCCACCATGGTTGCCCTGACCTCGGGCGAGGTTGTCGGCTCCGTCGAGCTCGGCTTTGCCGGTACCTTCTCTTGGTACACCACGTTCCTGGGCCTGCCGCTCATCATGCCTGCCTCGGGTTACACCAGCTCCGTTATCCCCATCCTGCTCATGGTTTGGTTTGGCTCCACCCTCGAGCACTGGGTTAAGAAGTGGATGCCCGCTTCTATGAAGATGTTCTTCACCCCGCTGATCGTCGTCAGCGTCACCGTTACCCTTGGCTACCTGGTCATTGGCCCCATCGCCACGCTCATCACCAACCTGCTCGGTGAATTCTTCGCACTGCTGTTTGGCCTGCCCATGATCGGCTCCCTCTTGGGCTGCACCCTCGTCGGTGCCTTCTGGATGTGCCTGGTCATCTTTGGCTTCCACTGGTCGCTCGTGCCCATCGCGCTGGTCAACCTGTCCACTCTGGGCCACGACTACATCCTGGGCTCCGTTATCGCCCACTCCTTCTCGCTGGGCGCCGTGCTCTTTGCCATGTATCTCAAGAACAAGGACGAGAAGTTCCGCGGCATCGCGCTGCCGGCCATGATCTCTGCCTTCTTCTTTGGCGTCACCGAGCCCGCTATCTACGGTGTCGCCCTGCCCGATAAGAAGGCCTTCATCAACGCCAGCATCGGTTCTGCTGTGGGTGGCCTCATCATCGGCATCTCCGGCGCCGTGGTGTACATGTCCGGCGGTCTGGGCGTCTTCAACTGGCTGTCCTTCATCGACCCCTCCGGTGTTAACGGCATCAACCACATGATCTGGGCTATTGTTGCCTCGCTCGTGGGTGCCGCCGTGGGCTTCGCGATCGAGTTCGTCACCTACAAGCCCGAGGCTGCCAAGTA
>USCN01000160.1 GCA_900553165.1 uncultured Collinsella sp. | reverse complement strand
AACGAGCTCGGCGCCGCCCATCTCCAAGCGTGCCATCTGACGACCAACCTCGTGGCAGAAGCGCGGGGCCGCCGTATTGCGAGCGCGCTTAAGCGCCTTGGCAGCGGCAAACAACTCGCGCTCAGCAGCACCAAGTGATTCGCGCGCCTTTTTGATCTGTTCATCGCCATCATCGACCAGGGACAGCAGCTCTTGCGAGCGATCGCGCATGGCAAAAACATCGTCCATGGTGGGACCCCACTGACGCAACAGGCCCTTGAGGTCGGAATACCGCTCACGCATGCGAGCGAGCTCGCGCGGGTCGAAGGCGACGCCATCGCGATAAACACGCAGCTCGTTGGCGCAATCCTCGAGTAAGATGCAGGCATTCGAAAGTGCGTCGGCGATGTCACCCAGTTTACGATCGACGGTAGCCATGCGCGACAGTTCTGCCACGGCGCCGTTCACGGCATCGAGCGCTCCCCCTTCGGAAGTAAGCGATGCATGGGCATCGTTGGCCGTCGCCACCAGCACCTCGGCATGCTCGGAGCGCGGCAGCAGCTCCTCGAGCTCCTCATACTCACCCGGCTTGGGGTCGACCTCGCCGATACGCTCCAGGGCGAAGCGCGCCTCCTCGACGCGACTCCCCTGCGCGCGTGAGGCTTCCTCCACACGGCGAAGCTCCTTGGCGGCGTCACGCGAAGCCTTGAAGCAGGCACGGTAACGGTCGAGCGCCTCGAGCGCAGAGCGACCAGCCCAGGCATCGACCATGGCAACGTGATGCGCCGGATCGAGGAGGCGCTGGTGCTCGTGCTGACCGCAAAGATCCATCAT
The DNA here is from genome assembly GCA_900553165.1 of uncultured Collinsella sp. Taxonomy (GTDB): domain Bacteria; phylum Actinomycetota; class Coriobacteriia; order Coriobacteriales; family Coriobacteriaceae; genus Collinsella. Next base: position 3,041 of record USCN01000160.1, on the reverse strand, counting down.
CACGCCGACGCGCTCCGAAAGCTCACGCACGCTGGCGATGCGGCCGTCAATTTTTACGCGGCTGCGGCCCTCGGCAGAAAGGCTACGCTGTACGGTGAACCCCTCCGTGTCGTGCGGACCGTCGAACAGGCGCGCCTCGACGCTCGCCAGCGCCTCGCCCTCGCGCACCGTCGACGAATCCGCGCGCTCGCCCAAAATAAGCTTGAGGGCCGAGAGCAGCGCGGTCTTGCCGGCGCCGGTCTCGCCGGTCAAAACCGTTAGGCCCGCACTCGGAACCAACGTCGCCTCGCGAATGAGCGCGATGTTGGAAACCTGCAGCTCATCGATCATGGCGCACTCCATAGAACACGCGGCTCACCGAGTTATAGAAGCTCTCGGGACCGTAATCAAGCAGCAGCACGTCGCCGGGACCACGGCGCACGGCCACGCTCTCGACCGTGCCATCGCAGGTAATAAACTGTCCGTCGATGGCAATCGCCGGCACGCTCGGGCGATCATCGGACATAAAGATCTCGACGACATCACTCGGCGAGGTCAAAAAAGCGCGAGCCTGAATGGTATGCGGGGCGATGGGCACACAGACCATACCCGTGTAATCGGGGCTGACAATGGGACCGCCGGCGGAAAGCGCGTAGCCGGTGGAGCCGGTCGCCGTCGAAACGACGACACCGTCGCCGCGAAGGCGGTCGATATGATGGCCGGACACCGTGATGTCAAACTCAACCATATCGGACAGGGGGCCGCGCGTAAGTGCCATATCGTTGAGGGCAAACGTGCGCACGACATCCTTCGTGCCGTCTTCGCGCACGGACACGATATCCGCGGCGATGGTGGCGCGGCGGCTCACGTGCAGCTCGCCGGACAGGGCGTCGCTCACGACCTGCAGAATGTCGCGCTCCTCGGGGCTCGCAGCAGTTAAAAAACCCAGGTGACCATAGGAAAGACCAAGGATAGGAATCTCGCGATGGTTGAGGATGCGGGCAGCGCGCAGCAGCGTACCGTCGCCGCCGAGCGTAATGACCAGATCGGAGCCGTCAATATCAGGCGTGCTTTGAATCTTCGATCGCTGGTCGGCAGCCCATGCGACCTCATAGCCCTGGCGCGTCAGCCAAAGCTCGAGCATCAGGCCGCTCTCGACCGCCTCTTGCTTGTAGTAATTGGGAACCAGAAAGACCTTCATAGCGTTGCAGCTTTCTCGCTCAAAACCGATACCTGGGATTGCAGCTCATCGTCGGCGCGCTCCCCGGGGACAAACCTTGTGCCGTACAAGAAAAACTCAACGTTGCCCTTAGCGCCATGGATGGGCGACACGCACACGTCAAGCGGGAACAGGCCCTTGACGGCAAAAAGCTCAATCGCCGCCACGAGCGTATCGCGGCGGACGGCGGGGTCGGTCACGATACCGCCCTCGCCCACCAGCGCAGCCGGCGCCTCAAACTGGGGCTTTACGAGCGTGCAGAACGAACCCGAAGGCTTCAGGCACGCCAGCACGGCGTCGATTATATTCGCGATGCTGGTAAACGAGACATCGCACACAGCCAGGTCGATGGCGCCGGCATAACCAAGCTCAGGCAGCTGCGTCACGTTGGTGCGCTCATGCAGCGTCACGCGATCGTCCTGACGCAGCGACCAATCAAACTGGGCACGGCCCACGTCCACCGAAACAACGGTCGCAGCTCCGCGCTTGAGCAGGCAATCAGTAAAGCCGCCGGTAGAGCAGCCCACATCCAGACAGGCAAGGCCCGTCGGATTGATGCCAAACGCATCGAGCGCACCTTCGAGCTTAAGGCCGCCGCGGCCAACATAGGGAATGCGGCCCTTCACGTGCAGCGGCAAGCCCGGGGTCACCTTAAGGCCCGGCGAAGACAAGCGCTCGCCGCCACTCGAGACCAAGCCGGCCATAAGAGTGCGAAGGGCATCCGCGCGATCGGCGCAGATGCCCTGTGAAATCAGTTCGTCATCAAGACGCACGCGTTTCATGAATGCCATCAACCATTCGTATCCGGAGATGCGGCCTAGCTATCCTGGGATTCATTTGCCGCATCCTCATCGTATTCCTGCTCGAGCTTGTCGGCCTCACGCGGCGTCAGCTCAAACTTGTCGACCATATCGACCGCGCGGGAGCCCAGCTCAATCGCTTCGTCAAACAGATCGAGTGAACGCTCCAAGGAGGTATCTTTGGAGCGAACGGTAGCGATGATCTGGTCCAGACGGTCCGAAATCTCATCAAAGTTGCGGACAGAACCCTCTGGCATGGCTACTCCTCGACGGAGTCGGCCTCGACGGCCTCAGCAGCGTCCACATCCTCGGCCAGCACACCAGCCTCAGCCTGGGCAACCGCAACTTTAGCGGCAGCCTCGGCAGCCTGGGCCTCCTCGCGAGCGCGATCCTCGGCCAGCAGTTCCTGGTAAAGGTCCTCGCCCGGCAACTCCTCGCTGCGCGCGATCTTGCCCAGCACGCCGTTGACGAACGACGCGGACTGGTCGGTGCCATAGGCCTTGGCAAGTTCGACGGCCTCGTTGATCACGATAGCGTCCGAGACCTCTTCGTCGGTAAGGAAGCGCATCTCGTAGACGGCGATACGCAACAGATTGCGGTCGGCGCCGGGCATGCGCATAAGATCCCAGTTCTTGGCGACGGCGCGCAGGGCACAGTCGATGCGATCGATATGCTCGTAGGCACCGCGGCACAGCTCCAGCGCATAGGGGTCGAGGGGGCCCTTCGAGATCAGGAAATCGCCCTCGAGGACGCGCTCGAGCGGGCTGTCCGTGGCCTCGGCCTGAAACAGCAGCTGCAGCGCCTGACTGCGGGCAAGCGTGCGCCCGCGATAAACCTTAAGGCTCAAAGGTTACTCCTTGGGGAAAACGAGGCCGTCGATGCAAACGTCAACGCGCTCGACCTCAACGCCCACCTGGGCATCGATGGCAGCGACCACGGCAGCGCGAACGGCCTCGGCGAGTTTCTTGAACGGATAGCCAAAGAACACCACGACGCGCACGGTAAGTGCGAGCTTGTCGCCGATGACCTCGGCCTCGACCGCC
>USCN01000159.1 GCA_900553165.1 uncultured Collinsella sp. | reverse complement strand
CCGCTCGCCGGGCTGGACCACGATCACGGTGCCGACGGCGATGTCATCGGGAAAGACCTGTTCGAGTGTGCCGTCGGCTTGCTCGACGTTAGCGTAGTCGGGCGCGATGTCCATCATGGCACTGATCGACTTGCGGCTCTTGCCCACGGCGTATGCCTGGAACAACTCGCCGACCTGGTAGAACAGCATGACGGCGGCGCCTTCGGCCATGTGCGGGTCGGTGTCGGGGAAGAGCACCATGGCAAACGCGCCGATGGTCGCGACGGCCATGAGGAAGCTCTCGTCGAAGGCCTTGCCGCGGCGGATGTTATTGAATGCCTTTTGCAGTACGTCGTAGCCGGCAATCAAAAACGGCACGAGGAACAGCGCGAAGCTGGCGTAGATGTTGCCGGGCTCCCCAAATGCGATAGTGAGGGCGCCGAGCTCGTCGAGGGCATAAACAACGGCAAAAATGCCCAGTGCTACCAGGATGCGGTTGCGCTTGTGCTCAAGGGACTCTTTCTTCTTGCGCTTCTTCTTTTTCTTTTTGGGGTCGGCGGCTGCCATGATTCAAACCTCCCATTTGAGTGTATGAACACTTGCTCATATAATTTCGCGAGCAAAGGCCGCGGCAAGCGCGGCCTTACAGGTCAACGTGTGCGCGGGTTAGAGAATGATCTCGCAGTCCGGCTCGGCGTCGGCGGTGAACTCAACGACGCGGTCCAGGACCTCGTCGAACTTGGCGTCGTCGGCCTCGAGCGTCAGCTTCTGGGTCATAAAGTTGACCGAAACGGACTTGACGCCATCGAGCTTAGCCAGCTCGTCCTGAAGTTCACGCGCGCAGTTGGCGCAATCGATCTCGTCGAGCTTAAACTGCTTTTTCATGGTGGGTTCCTTTCCCTGTGTTGGCGGTCTGGGTGCCGGCCGCGCTGATACCGTGGTTGATTGCTATTCGCAGATATGGCTCATGCCCTGGTTGAGCATGGTATAGACATGATCGTCAGCGAGCGAGTAGAGAATGTTGCGGCCGTCGCGGCGGAACTTGACCAGGTGCGACTGCTTAAGCGTGCGCAGCTGGTGCGACACCGCAGACTGCGAGGTCGCGGTCGCTTCGGCGATGTCAGCCACGCAGAGCTCGCGGCCCATGAGGGCATAGAGAATCTTGATGCGCGTGGTGTCGCTGAAGACCTTGAACAGGTCGGCAAGGTCGTAGAGAAGTTCCTCGTCGGGAAGGTCCTCGGGCGAGCAGGTGGTGGGGACGATCGGCTCGGTGGCCTCGATGCCAGTCTTTGTTTCATCAGCGTGGCTGCTCATTGCAATATCCTTTCATATGAACATGCGCTCATATAACTTACTTCCGATTATATGAGCGCATGTTCATATGTCAATGACGTACAGGTAATTCGTCGCATAAAATGATGGGGAATAGTGGACGAGATTCCGGACTGAGCGGTTTTGATAGCCGATGCCGGGGTGGGTGCCCCCGCGCCGTGCAAAAATTGGAGTATTCTGCAACTATAGGGGGTCCGTTAATCTATTCCAGGCCAAATAAAGCCGCTCAAGAGTTATCCAAGGGCGGTAAACAGACAAGGTCTTCCTCAAATGTTGCCTAACGTTCCCGTTCGATAGCGTTTTTGTTTTTCATTTGGATTAACTTGTGGGTGCTGGAGGGCCGACCCTGCTGAATACTCGCAATTTTGCACATCGCTAGGGTACCCACCTTGTTAGCCGGTCTAGCTTCCGGCCCCGAAGATTCTGCCCTCGGGCGCGAGGCTGCTTATTTGGGCGAATGATGGGCTGTCGGATTCGACAGTCTGCATGTCATCGATTGCCGGAACTTCATTTATTGTCGGGTCATCCAGCGTGATGCCTTCGAGTGTTGCTTTTTCGAGGTCGATTCGTTGACGATCTTCGGAATCCTGGCGAAGCTGCTTCTGAATTCTCTTTTTCTCTTCTATAAACCTTCTGAGCACAAACTGTCTCAGGTCCTCTTGCATGATTTGAAAGTCTTTTGGCAGACGCGAGGGGCGTATGCCCTCTTTCCGTTGGATCGCCTCCATGACCCTAACGAAAGCGCTGGCATGCATAAAGGAATAACGACTGACGGTGATGATTCCGTATCCCATGGACGCAAGCGCATTCTTGCGCTCCTCATCGATGGCGCGGTCTTCTTCCGCGTCATGATAAAACCCGTTGTATTCAATGTCTGTGCGAGATTTCTTTAGATACGCATCCATAAAGAACTTTTTGCGTCTCGTGAGATTCTTTGCGGCAGCGGTGACCTGCACCTCGCAATCGGTCTCAATTCCCTTAATACCAAGCCCTCCTTCGCTTTTAGGCAGCGTTAGCATCATGACAAAGGCCGTTTCCATAGGAGACCGGCATCCGTCGCGCACACATTGAATCGCCTTTCGGGCAAGGGCCAGACCGTCGCATCTGGTAATGGAATTAAAGAACTGTTTTAACCTTTCGGTCGAGGTGAGCGCGAAACGCTCGTTATACGAGGTGGAAGAGCCGGTTCCAAGGGAGTAAGCGCCGCACAATTCAAAGTAGTACTCCACCAGTTCGCGAAAAGGGAGATAGGTGGCGGCCTGAAGTGCGCAAAGCTCAACGCCAACAATGAAGATGCCATCTTTGAGCTCTATAAAGCGTGAGCTCGAGAATCGTTTTGACGAAACGTGGCATTGACAGTTCATTGCATAGCGCGCATTCCTGCGATCAAACACCATTACTTCGAGGCAATCATTTGCGTCAAGGGAAACATCGTGTTTGGTGAGCCATTCTGCGGCTGCGTCAAGGAGCGTTCCGGTGGGACATGATCCGTAAATCGCGGCAGGGTTACAGGGCTCGGTGTCTTTCGTAGACGCCGAATGCGCGGCCTGGTAGACCGCTTTTGCAGTGGTATGTGACAATACGATACTCATGGTATATATCGTGTCAGCTAATGCCGTGCTGATGGCGCTGAGTGGGAAAGTCGTTTTAGGGGCCTAACCAAATGCTGTCCAAAAGCTTGACGCAATTATGGGTTGGCATGCCTAAAATCAATGTTATCGCAGCTTAGCTATAGCATATAAAAACTCAATTGCTGCACATTTGATATCGATGCATCACCATCCGACAACGAATTACGTGTCGGGAATTGGCCGAAATCGTTCAAAATGAGGGTTCAGAATTTGTGATGGCAGATCTATCTGTGGAACATAGGGCGGCCCCGCTGCGGTGTTTCCCGCTGCGAGGCCGCTCGTGAGCAAGTAGTGTTTGTCGCAGGCGTTGCTATTTTGCGAATAGGTTCTTGAGGTTGAACTCGGCCTGTACCGTGCGGAGCATGAGGTCGGTGTCGTCCAGACCCAGATGCTGCTCGTTGGCGTCGGGCGCGAGGGTGCCGCGACGGCGTGCCCAGTTCTCGAGCGCGGCGGGGGCGGACTCGCGGGGGAGCGAGCGCACGTCGGCGTCCAGACTGCGGCAGATCTGGCGCGAGTCGATGACGATGATCTTGCCGGCGCGGCGTGCCTCGGCGTAGCCGTCCAGGTGGATCTTGAACCAGCTGTCCTCAAAGGCGGCGTTGTGTGCCATGTACGGGTACTTCTTCATAAGCTTGAGCAGCTGCTTTTGCAGCTCTTTGTTCTCGCGGAACGGCTTTTTGCCGTCGATGTCGTCCCAGGTGATGTGGTGGATATTCGACAACGGCACATCCTCGCCGCGGTAGATGTCGGGCAGGCCGCAGTAGTGTGCCTCGGCGTCATGCGGGACGGCGTCGCTGGTGAGCTCCATGATCTCCCAGCCCACGTTGATGATATAGCCGCGCTCGGGTGCACGTCCGGTGGTCTCGATGTCGATACCGAGCACGGTGCCCTGGATGGGCTTGCGGGCGTAGGCCACGCCGAGCGCGTCGCGGTCGCCGCGGATTTC
>USCN01000158.1 GCA_900553165.1 uncultured Collinsella sp. | reverse complement strand
GACATCGTCGAGGGCCGCCGTGCCCGAGAAGATGCTCTCGGGCGGCTTGGGAAACGTGCAGTAACCCGCCAGCGTGGAGCGCATCACGGCGAACAGCTCGTCGATACCGACGTTCTTGTACACAAAGCTATCGACGCCCGCCTCGCGGGCCTGATCGACAAAGGTGATCTCGGGCATGCCGGTCATGATAATAATGCGACACTCGGGCAGCCGCTCCTTGATGCGCGCCGCCGCCACGATGCCGTTTGAATCGCGTTCGGTGCACACGTCCATCAGTATCATGTCCGGGCGCTCCTTGAGCGCGGCACCCAAGGCCTCGGAGGCATCGGCGATGGCTGAAACAACGGTCATATCGGGCTGGTCGCCAACGGAGCGCGCCAGGCTCTCACGCAGGATGGCCTGGTCTTCGACTATAAGGACGCGGATCATGAGCTTCTCCTTTGGGACGTGTCGTTGGCGTTAAGCGGAATGGATACCGTAAGCGTAAAGGGCGGGGCGGCGTGGACCTCTAGGCTGCCACCCAGATCTTGCGCGACATGCCTCATACCTGGGATACCCGTTCCCTCACGATACGATACGGGGGCCGGGGACCCGTCGTTAGAAATCGTCATGTGCGCGATGCCGTCAGCATCCGCCCCTTCCTGCCACAGGCGCACATGGACCCGATGCGCCTGCGCATGCTTGGTGGCATTGGTCGAGGCCTCGCGAATAATCTGCAAAAATGCGGCGGCAACACGCGCGTCCTCAGGCAGCGCACCCTCAACATCGATCTGCACACTCACCAGGCCAAAAGCATGGACGATATCACCCAGCTGCTCTGCAGGCTCGCTAGCACCGCCGCTGCGCAAATCGGCGGCGATTGAGCGCAGCAACGGGTCAATCTGCTCGAGCGACTCATCGTCCAGACGTCCCTCCTCCAAATAGCGATGAAGAATGGACAGGCGCTGCCCGATCACGTCGTGCACGCGGGCACGCATACGTAGGTAGGCCGCATTGTCGGCAACCTTTTTAACTTCTTCGATCTGGGCCTGGAGCTCTTGGCCCGCAAGCTCAAGCAGGTGGTTGGCTTGCGCCAGGCGGTCGTAGGCGTGTGCGTATTCCGTCACGTCCAGGCCGATAATGCGCTCAAAGAGGCGGCCCGAAACCATAACCTCGTCGTGCACAAATAGGCGAATCTCGGCGGGAGAAATCTCGATCACCGCGCGAGCCTCACCAAAACGGTCCAAGTTAATCCGCACACGGTTCCTACTGCTTTCGGGCATTTGCATGCTAAGTTTGCGCAGGTCGCTCCATGTGCCGCTCATGTCACCTAGATCGGTGGGCATATGAAGTTCCACCAGGTTTTTGCGCATGCAGCGGTTCATGAGCAGCGGACGGCCCCTCGGGTCCAGATACAGGATGCCCACGGGAATCACGTTGATGGTCTCGATCGTCGAGAACGCGGTGATATCCTCCTGGCGGTTACGGACGTCCATCAAGAGCGCCGCGATGGAACGGAACAGGAAGAACGCCCCCTCTGCGATAAGGACAACGGTCCACGCCGAGCCCATGGCAAAAACCACCGGCGGTGTAACGGTGACAACAAGCAGCAGCTCGACTAGCATGACGGGGCGACGATAGCGCACCATAAGCACCACGCCATAGGTAAAGATTGCGGCATTGAGCCACAGCACTCCGCCCATTGCCCTGGCGCAAACGTCAAGCGGCGCCACCAGATACGAGCCAGACGACGCGAACAGGATAAGCGCCGAAACCACCAGGTGAACCACGAGGCTCGCCTCGTAGGCGCAAATCACCTTACGGTTATAGGACGAGCGGCGCGATGAAATAAGCGGGACGTGGATCGTCTGCAGACACGCAGCCAGGGCAAAGACGACATCGAGCGCAACGATTTGGGGAAGGATGAGCGAAATCTGCATCGTCACTCACCCGCCCTCGGCATCAAGACGATCATGCGCAGCTGGCCGGGCTCGCCCTCAAGGCGGTATGCCACGTTGCGCCCTTGCAGAGCGCTTTCGAGCTCTTGCGCAGCGGGCGTCTGCGAAAGATCTTCATCATCGTTGGAAAAAAGCGTGGCGCGCAGCTCGACACTGCATCGGTCATGGTCGCCCAAGTGATACATAAGTGCCGGATGGTCGGTGGAGTAGGCAAAAAACGCAAAGTCATACACGCAGTCGTACAGGGCACTTACCGTACTGGCGTGCATCGGGCGCCGTATGGCGATAATCGAGGCGCAATCGATATCGATGGTGCGCAGGTCGCTTGCGAGCTCGTTGGCAATGAGCTGAATACGGTCGCGGTCAAAACCGCTCTCCCCGTGCTGTGCCAACGTGAGCGACCCCTTGCGCTTGCAATAGGCGACGAGCATCTTGGCGCGCTGCAGCATGCGGTAACGCTCGTGCGAAGACGCTTCGTCGGTCAACGGCGGCAGCGAGCTCAGCAGGTCGTACATCCCTTCGAGTGCGCGGGCAAGCGCCTGGTCCACGTCTTGGACCAGCAAGGTCTCGGCCTCTTGATCTGCCAAATGCGTCTTAAGGTCGTAGTCGGCGGCGAGCAGCTCGTTTTGGCGTTGCAGCTCCATGCGACGATGCGCTAGTTCGCGATTGAGCTCGTTGAGCTCCGACACGTCTTGGGCAAGCAGGGCCGATCCGCCCAGCAGCGGAAAGGCACGGTACATTACATCGGGATCGGACGCCACGGCAAAGGCATGGGCGCGGCCGTGCTCCTGGGTCCGCAACTCCTCGCGCACGCCTACCGGCATTGGCTTTGACACTGGCGTGGCATAGACTTCCTGCAGGTCGCGCGTTAGAACTTTGAGGTCAAGCGGCAAGGTGTCGAAGATGCCGGCGATGTCGTGATACGACGGAATGACACCGCAATCGAGACAGATTTCCATCGCCACCACGCACAGGACGCAATAGACAAGCGAAAAGTTGAGCCTCCGTGCCCAGGGCACGCGCAACGCATACGAGATGGCAAAGAATGCGCCACCCAGCAGTACGAGCGCCGCCGTGCCCGAGAAACGCTGGATGCGAAAGGACGAGGACCGACCAACTAGGATAAAAAAGGCCACGAAGTCAAAGGCCGTCCACACGAGGACGGCGAAATAACCCCAGCCGTACGTGTAATCGCTGCTCCAGGTGTCGCTTGTGCGGTCAAAGCGGAAGACCTGCTGGTGAAAATCGTTGGTGAGCACAAATCCGATAAGCAGGATGGCCACAAGCCACAGCGCAGCACGGTAGCGGCGACCCAGGCGGTGTTGCTCCAGGCCCGCAAGGCGCAGACCGCACAACTGGTAGAGCAGCGGAATGAGCGTCATGGGCACGTAGTACAGGTACCACAGCACGGTGGCATAGAACGGCGTGAACGACTTGTACTTGAGAATGACTTCGATCATCCACAGGGCGCAGATGGTGGCGACGGCAACAAGGCGGCGGCGCAACACATAGTCCAAACAGCGCAGATAGACCGATACGCCCCAAATCGAAAATACAATTGCGGCGACAAGCAGCGGGAGAGAGCTCGAATGGACGAGCGCATCCACGACATCTTCGGACACCTCGCTATAGGCGGGCACGGCGTTAGAAAGTTTGGGGTCGAAGGCGAACAGCGCCGGCAAGACTACCAAAAGCATGAGAAACAGCGCGGTGATGGCGCCGGCGATAGCAAAGACGCGGTGACAGTACACCTGATGTGTTATGCCAACAAGGAATCGCGGCATGGCGAAGAGCCTGCCACCCCTGGGATCCGCCACGGGTGCGGATCGGGCGGCCGCGTGGCCGATATGTCGCTCGCGGGTACCCATAGTGCTTTTAGTGTACCGACAGATGGATCGAAAAAGCGGGCCGCGTGTCCCAAAATCCGCAGACGGCAAGGCGCCCGGCGAGCATTAACTGCTC
>USCN01000157.1 GCA_900553165.1 uncultured Collinsella sp. | reverse complement strand
TGACCAGAAGGTCTATGCCGCCCTCTTTTCATGTCAATTTGTTCGCTCTGGTGCCCGCTCGCTGTCCGTCCTCTGCCTGCGACGTTGGAGGTAGTCGTTGGGGACGTTTTCCTTCGTCCCCGCCAAATCATTTTGCTCTGTCATGCGGGCTGGTATTTAAAGTGCGACAATGCCGTGTGGAAATAGAAGTGTCATCTGGGGGTCTATCTATGCTGTACGAGTTTTGTGCCGAGAACTTTGAGCGGGTGCCGGCGGCTATCGATGCCGGTGCAAGGCGTATCGAGCTGTGCGACAACCTTGCCGTTGGCGGCACCACGCCTTCGGCCGGCGTTATCAGCGCTACGACCAACTATGCCCACGAACACGATGCACGGGTGATGTGCATGATCCGTCCGCGTGGCGGCGACTTTCACTACAACCAGGACGAGTTGCGTATGATGGAGATGGACCTGGGCCTTGCCGTGAGCGCCGGCGTTGACGGCTTGGTCTTTGGCTGCTGCAAGCCCTGCGCTGGCGGATGGGCGCTCGACGAGCTTACGCTTGGCGCCCTCGTGATGGCTGCGGGCTGCGCGACCGAGGAATGTAAGCGTGAGCCCATCGACATCACCTTCCACATGGCATTTGACCAGCTCTCGCCCGAGGCTCAGCTCGACGCGATTGACACACTCGCCGACTGCGGCATCACACGCATCCTGACGCATGGTGGCGCTGCCGGTACGCCGATCGAGGACAACTTCGAAAACTTGGCCCGCTTGATCGAGTATGCGGGCGACCGCTTGACCATCCTTCCCGGCGGCGGCATTTCCACGGCCAACCGCGATACCGTGGCGGCGGCACTGGGCGTCTCCGAGCTCCATGGCACCAAGATCGTGCCGCTGGAGGTATAACCCGTGGCGCTGGTATTTGACGTTCGGCAGGCGAGCGGTAAGCCCGACGACAACCGCCGCCCCGGCACCGCGTGCCCCTTTTGCGATACCGAGGAACTCGCCAATATCATCCGGCGCGACGGTGACTGCATCTGGCTCGAGAATAAGTTTAAGACCTTGCGGGCCACTCGCCAGACCGTATTGATTGAGTCGTCCGACCACGACGCCGACCTGGTGACCTATGCGCCGGACGAGCTGCATCATGTTATGCGGTTTGCTCTGGATTGCTGGCAGCGGATGATTGACTCCCGACAGTATCGCAGCGTTCTCATGTACAAGAACAAGGGTCCGCTCTCGGGCGGTAGTCTCGTTCATCCGCACATGCAGATTGTGGGTTTGGAGCAGGAAAACGGTTATGCTTCGCTGACTTCCGCCAATTTCGAAGGCATAAATGTCTGGCAACAGGAGAGAATCTCGGTCAACATCTCAACCGAACCGATTATGGGGTTCTTTGAGGTCAATGTTTCAGCCCCGCAGGGAATCGCTGCCAGCGATGACACGAGAGACCAAGCCGAGGCGGATCTCTTCGCCGATGCGATCCAGGTAGCTCTGCGCTATATCCTGAACGAGCACCACGGTGGTCGCGCAGAGTCGTACAACCTGTTCTTCTATCACCTGGGCGGTCGGACCATTGCCAAGGCGCTGCCGCGTTGGGTGGTTTCGCCCTACTTTGTCGGCTATCGTTTGGTCCAGGTCAATGCTGAGACCACGCTCGATGTCGATGCGGAGCGACTCCGCGCACATCTGGAGGCGCTCGCATCGTAAAGTGAGCGCCCGCACACTGCGGACGGTTTAGCGCGCCATTGCATCGCGGCCGGCCTCGACACGCTTGCGCTGAGCGGCGCGCTCCTCGCCGGTCAGACGCTCAAAGAGGTGCCCGATAAGCGAGGCGAGCACCTGCTGAAACAACGTTCCGCACATGACGGGAAACACGACTTCGCCCGGAAAGTATTGCGTGGCGATGACGGCGCCCGAAGAGATGTTACGCATGCCGCAGGTAAAGCACATGGTAGTCGTCTCGCTATATGGCAGATGCAGCGCACGGGCGACCAGAAAACCGACGACAAAGCCGCTGATGGCGAAGGTCAAAATAAAGAGAGCGACTTCCAGGCGCACCGCGTTCATGTGCAGCACGTATTCGCTCATGGCGGTGGAGTTGGAGGCGATAACGCCCATCATCATGAACTTGCAGGCGGGCGAGAGCGCGGGGGAGAGCTTCTCGTGTCCCCATCCACGCGTGAGCTCGTTGATCATGATGCCGAGCACGGCGGGGATGGCGATCATAAAGGCCATGTCCTGCATCATGCTCGGCACATCGATCGAGACGGTGGCACCCAGCAAGAGCTTCAGCGTGAGCGGAATCGTCACAGGCGAGATAACCGAGGACGTCAGGATAATGGTGAGCGCGAGCGGGCCGTTGCCGCCGAACATGCTAATCCACATAAAGGCAGTGACCGCCACGGGTACGCTGTACTCGAGCACGATGCCGCAGACAAGGTTGGGATTGGAGCCAAAGAACAGCGATCCCATGGCATAGGCTGCTATGGGAATGAGCACCGCCGAGACGAGCAGCGCCAAAATCAGGTGCAGCGGACGGCGGAACACCTCAGCTACCTGGTGGAAGGTGTTGCTGAGCGCACCTTGGAACGTCATAAAGGCGAAGAGGGCGGGAACGATGGGTTTGAGTACGCCGATCTGATGGGGAAAGAGCACGCCGAGCGCCACGCAAATCGGAACGATGACCTGCATATGCCCCGCGAGGAACTTTCCCAGTCCAGCCCATTGCTTCATATGCCCCGTGACTCCCTTTATCCGCGAACTCGTTTGTATGGATATGCTAGACGCTCGTATGTGTCTGTGCGGCTGAAACGCTCGATTATTTCGAGGGTATTACCGTCATCGTTTACCGAAACCGCGGCGCGCTGCGAGGTTCTGCGTCCGTGCCGCACGGTATAATAAATCCGTTCAACAGATCTGCCTGCCGAAGCGGGCATACACAGAGGACTCATCGCTATGAACCGTGAGAGGTATCGCGGCGACCTGCCCCTATCGGGGGTGGGCGCCTATGTCATCGCTTAAGACGACGCATCGCTGGGCGGTCGCTCAGCAAAACCCCGGGCTCGAAAAGGAGCTTTCGGCTGGTCTGGGCATTCCCGGACTGGTGGCGCGCATTATGGTCGCGCACGGCATCGGCTCCATCAAAGAGGGCCAATTGTTTTTGACGCCTTCGCTCGATCGCGACTGGGCCGACCCACTCATTATCCCGGGCATGTCGGTCGTTGCCGACCGCGTCGAGCGTGCTATTCGCAACCACGAGCACATTGCAGTCTTTGGCGATTTTGACGTTGACGGCATTACGTCGACCTGCCTGTTGACCGAGGCACTGCGCACGTTTGGCGCCGATGTCACGCCGTTTATTCCGCATCGCTTTGATGAGGGCTACGGTCTTTCGCGCGCGGCACTCGACCGCGTTAACGAGCTCGCTCGCCCCCAGCTGATCGTGACCGTCGATAACGGCATTGCCGCCAAGGAAGAGGTTTCCTATCTGGAGAGCCTGGGGATCGATTTGGTGGTCACGGACCATCACGAGCCCTCCGACCAGGTGCCGCAGGGTATGCCCCTGACCGACCCCAAGCTCGAGGACGAGGGCCCCTCGCGCGAGCTTGCCGGTGCTGGTGTGGCGCTCAAGCTGGTGCAAGTCCTAGGTGAGCGCCTGGGCAAGCCGTCGTATTGGCGTTCGCTAATCGAGGTCGCGGCGCTGGGCACCGTGTCCGATATGATGCCGCTCACGCCCGAGAACCGCGCGCTGGTTGCCGAGGGCATCCAGCAGATGCGCGTAACCGCTCGCCCCGGCTATATCGCGCTTGCCGCGCTTGCCAAGGCGGACCTTTCGAGCATTACGGCGGATGGCCTGTCATTCTCGCTCATTCCCCGCTTAAACGCTGCCGGCCGCATGGCCGATCCCAAGCTGGCGCTCGACCTGCTGCTTGCCCGCAATCCCATCGAA